>DVJG01000224.1 GCA_018710805.1 Candidatus Faecousia faecipullorum | reverse complement strand
TATTGGTCTGACCACTACTACGGCGCCAGACGCATGGGCTGAGAAATATTTACGCCTGTCATTTCATGGAATGACAGGCGTCTTTTTATACATTTATCGCTGAAACATTTTGCTCCCGAAGCCGGTCAAAGGCCATTCTCGGCGTGCCGTCATCGGTGAGAATGGTGCCACAATACCGGAAGCCCGCCCTGGCAATGGCGTTCTGCATCGGGCGGTTTTTTTCATGGGTATCTACCCGCAGGTAATCGATTTGCCGGGATGCGTAATCCACAGCAGCAGAAAAAATTCCGCCGCTTCCGTCTCCGGCCACCCGGTGCAGCGTGCCATAGGGCCTCTCCGAATGCCAGGAGCCGCCCATGATCACATGATAGGTTGGATCGTCTCCCAGGATGAAGGCAAACACGCCGTGAATGGTTTCCTCTTTTGTTATGACATAGAGATTCCCCTGGGCCACGTCCTGCCGCAGCCGGGCCAATGCGGGCCTGCTGGCACCCCACTGGCTGGGGTTTCCTCTTTCCGCCATAAAAGCCCGGGCGTTTGCGTAAATTGCTTCAATTTTCGGCATATCCCGGAGGGATGCCTTTCGTATTTCGTAGTCCATGTCCTCTCCCCTTTTCTGATTTCACTTATTATATCGAATGAAAACCACAAATGCAAGCACCGCATAATTTTGACTGCTTCCTTTAAAGTTCTTAATTTTTCTTAATAATACTTGACAAAACTGTCTATTTGCAATAGACTATAGTTGTCGATTGGCAATAGACAGTTTTGGAGGTACATTTTATGGAGGATTATAAGCTAGGCGCCATAGAATCCCGGTTTGCGGATATTATTTGGGACAACGAACCCATGACCACAAAGCAGCTGGTAGCGCTTTGCGCTGAGGAGCTGCAGTGGAAGCGAACCACCACCTACTCTGTTTTAAAAAAACTCTGTGAAAAAGGTTTTTTCAAAATGGAAAACAGCATAGTATCCGCCCTTGTGACCAAGGCGGACTACAATTCCTCCCAGAGCGAAAAGTTTATCCAGGAGACGTTCCAGGGTTCCCTGCCTGCCTTGGTTCTGTCCTTTGGGTCCCGGAAAAAGCTGAACCCTCAGGAAATTGAGGAGCTTCAGAAAATCATCAACGACCTGCGAGGGTGAACCTATGTACGGCATCTTTTCCACAATCTTAAATATGAGCTTGACCGGGTCCGTGGTCATTGTCTTGGTCCTGGCGGCGCGGTTTCTTCTCAGAAAAGCACCTAAAATGCTTTCCTATGCCCTTTGGGCCGTGGTGCTGTTCCGGCTGCTGTGCCCGGTAAGCCTGCCCTCTCCCCTATCCCTGCTGGGACTTATAAACGCCCCCGTGGCGGAAAACAGCGGACTTGTCAGTCAGGTAGAGTACATCCCAAACGTGGCAGAAAGCAGGCAGGAGGACAGTATCTCTCACCATCCGGAAACCCAAGCCCTTCCACAGCCTTCTGAAACCAAACTTTCCACAGACAGCACCCTTGATTTCGGAGAAATCGCCGCATGGGTATGGCTGGCAGGCGCAAGTTCCCTGTGCATCGTCGGATTGGTCCGCTATTTCCGGTTCCGGAAGCACCTGACCGGTGCGTACCATCTCCGACAGAACCTGTATCTAGTGGACCACATAGACACCGCCTTTGTTTTGGGACTCTTCCGGCCGAAAATTTACCTGCCCTCGGGCCTGCCGGAAGCACAAATGGGTTACATCATTGCCCATGAGGAGTATCACATCCGCAGGCTCGACTTTATTGTGAAGCATCTGGCTTTTCTGGCCCTGTGCATCCACTGGTTTAACCCGCTGTGCTGGGCAGCCTTTTTCTTCGCCGGGAAGGATATGGAAATGAGCTGTGACGAGGCGGTCATCCGAAAACTGGGCCCGGACATTCGCGCCGACTATTCCGCCACCCTTCTGCGTCTGGCTTCGGGGCAATCCATCATTCCCGCCGCGCCCCTTGCCTTCGGCGAGGGAGATACGAAAGGAAGAATTAAAAATATGGCAAACTGGAAACGTCCCAAGAAGTGGGTTGTCGCCATATGCTGCGTTTTGTGCATGGGACTGCTGATTGTCTGCGCTGCAAATCCAATCCAAGGAACGTCCTTTAACAGCACTTTCGCAAATGCCGACGGCAGTGTGCAGTTCCAAATGGACATCGAAACGGTCCCGGACGCCAAAAATCTGTCCGTATTCAAGGCAGCGCCTATGGACATCACCAGCGAAATGATCCAAACGGTAGCGAAAGCCCTGCTGGGGGATGCAGCATTCTACGAGCGGGAACCAAGTTCTTCTCCCCAATACTCCAAATCACAATATGAAGCCATGCTTGACCGCCTTGAACCCTATTCCAATTTGGAAGCCATGACCGAGTTGGTGGGTCCCATGAATGCCGAAGAGCAGTTGGAGCAGGTCACGAATTCCATTGCCGCAATCCGAGAGGCCATGAAAACCGCACTGGAAGAGAATCCGCTGACCCCCTGTGACTGGGCCCTGAAAAAGGAGCGGGTTTACAACGACACTGCGGACGAAATCGCCGGGCGATCTCCTGATGAAGATAACGATTGGCTGGTTGCTACCGCCGAAAAAGACGGCATAGGATATAAATACATGGTGGTTCGTCAGAATCAGGGGGATTTGAAACTGAATCGTTTCCTGCTGCAGCTGGGCGGGGCCAGCGTTGATTCCCACACAGACCGACAAATCTACTGGTCAAAACTCTGCCGGACAGGAGACCCTACCCCCCAGCAAATACAGGATGTCAACCGCAAGGTCCTGACGTATCTTTCAAAAATGGACCTGGGCCAATGGGAAATTGCGGAAACCAAGTTGGAAGTATACGACGGCGGCGCAGAGCCGGAATATACGCTTCGTGTCCAGGCAGTTCCGGTCTTATCCGGTGTTCCTACCGTTGGAAGTCAGTCAGACGACCAGAATGGCACTTATGCCCCCACCAAGGCAGATTTTCTCATGTCTGTCAACGGGGACCTCATTCAAATGGAACTGGACACGCCTCTGGTTATTCAGGCAAATGAGCCTGTGGCTCTCTCACCCGTGTCAGAGCTGATGGACCGGATTCAGAAGGAGCTCGCCATGAGTGAAGTGGGTGATTACGGTATGTCCGCTGACCAAATTGCCACATTGGAGAGAAGCTCCCAGGAAGAAATCACCTGCTTCGTCGTCATCGATCAGGCAGAATATCGCCTGGCCAGAGCCTTGGCAGAGGATGGGGCGGGTATCTGCACCTACGTTCCGGTACTGGCAGTGGGAGGCACCATAGAGTACCGGGGCGAAACGACCCAGACGGTTTATCATAAGAATACCCTTCGCGACCTTCTGTTCATAGCCGCCCTTGAAAGCACGATTGTTCAGTAATTTCATGACAGGACCCGGCCTTTATTGGCCGGGTCTTTTTGTATGACTTGAAAGTGTTCGACGCATACTAGGAAAAACGGGTAAGAAGGTGCTTTTTATGGCGAATTTCAAACGGGGAAAGCAGAGTTTTTCCCTGCCCGAGGGGATCACCATCACTGCCTGGGCAAGCGTGGCAGGAAAGCGGGAAATTGAGGGGCCCTTGGGGCATTGCTTCGATATCAAATGTCGGGATACCTATTTTGGTCAGAAAACCTGGGAGCAGGCGGAAAACCAAATGCAGAAGCTGGCGCTGCGGAAGCTCACGGAAAAAGCAGGAATCGCACTGCAGGACATCGGTCTTGTATACTCCGGCGATTTATTGAACCAGTGTATGGGCTCATCCTTCTCTCTCCGGGGGGCTGGTATTCCTCACCTGGGACTCTATGGGGCCTGCTCTACCATGGCGGAAAGCCTGCTGCTTGCCTCCATGACGGTGGGCGGCGGCTTTCAGGACCGGGTCGCCGCCATGACCTCCTCCCACTTCGCCGCCTCTGAGCGACAGTACCGCTTTCCCCTGGGCTACGGCGGACAGCGGACCCCCACTTCTCAGTGGACGGTCACAGGTTCCGGCGCGGTCCTGGTGGAACGTCAGGGAAAGGGACCCAAGGTCACCTCCTGCACCATCGGCACGGTAACTGACCTGGGAGTAAAAGATTCCAATAATATGGGAGCCGCCATGGTGCCTGCCGCTTATGCCACCATACGGGCGCATTTTGAGGATCTGCATGTGGGACCTGAGGATTTTGACCGGATTATTACCGGGGATTTGGGGCAGTTAGGGAAAGAACTGCTTTTGGAGCTGGCCCGGAAGGACGGGGTCTCTCTGGGCGGAAAATTGGAGGACTGCGGAACTGTGGTATTTGACAACACAAAGCAGGATGTTCATGCAGGCGGGTCCGGGTGCGGATGCAGTGCTATAGCGCTGTGCGGGTACTATTTAGACCAGCTCAACCGGGGAAAGCTCAAAAAAATTCTGTTCTGCGGCACCGGAGCCATGCTGTCTCCCACTTCCACCCAGCAGGGGATGCCCATTCCCGGGGTGTGCCACGCAATTTGCATCACGGGAGGAAAGTAATATGGATTACGTCAAAGCGTTTTTGGTAGGCGGACTGCTCTGCCTCATTGGTCAGGTGCTTATGGACAAGACAAAGCTGACTCCCGCCCGGATACTGGTGGGGTATGTGGTTACAGGCGTGATTCTGGGGGCTGCAGGCCTTTATGAGCCTTTTGCAGAATTTGCAGGGGCAGGAGCCACCGTGCCTTTGACCGGATTTGGATATACTCTGGTGAAGGGCGTTCGGGAGGCTGTGGAAGCAGACGGTTTTCTCGGCATCTTTACCGGAGGTCTCAAAGCCGCCGCCGGCGGCATCACCATGGCCATCTTCGCGGGACTTCTTGCAGCACTTCTTTTCCGGGCTAAGGATAAATCTTGAAAATCGGGGTAAGCTACTTCTGCGGCGATACCGCAAGAAAACATTTGGAGGAAGAAACATGAATTACCAGAACAAGAATCAGAATAGCAACCAGACCCAGAAGCAGATGGAAACCACCAACGAGGGTATGGACACCAAGACTTCCCAGAACAGCCAGAGCACCAAGAGCAGCCGCTAAAGCAGTCTGCGGGCCACCTTCTTGAGGTGGCCCGCAGTGATTTATAGTTTTGCAAATCGGTCCATATGGAAAAAATACAGATATTTTTCCTTGATTGGCATTTCGTAAATACGGCTCAGGGCCTCTCCATAGGTTTCAACCTGAGGGCGGTAGCGTTGGGCGACGGCTTCCATGGTCTGCTCGGTAACACGGTCGGTTTTAAAGTCGATGACGGTGATGCCGTCATTTTCCAGGAGGGCGCAGTCCACCACGCCTTGCAGGAGCACTTTTTCCCCTTCCAAGCCATGTCCATAATGATGTCCGTCGTCCAGAATGGAAAATTTGAACTCCCGGAGATAGGGCGTGCCTGTGCGGAGTTTGGTGCCCAGGTCTGTGGCAAAAAACCTTGCCAGTTTGTCACAGGGTACCAGCGCTCCTTGTTCGGATGTGAGATAGCCTTCTTCTACAAGGCGGATCATCTCCCGGGACACTGCCTCAGCACTGCCGCAGCGGTCATAGCGGATGTATTGGAGAGCGGCATGAATGGCGCTTCCGTAGGCTTTGCCAGCCTTGGCATCCTGGCGGAAGGCTGGATGCCGCCAGGACCGCACAGGCGGCCTGGGCTCCATGGCGTCCTCGGCAGCTTCGGCGTCTTTGACCCGTCCCTTCCGGTCCGTGGCGGTCTGCTTGGATGGGGCAGCCGTGGCGGCAAGGTAGGGATAGTGAAAGCGCAGCGCCGAAGCCAGGTCTTTTGCCACGTTTTCCGGTATCTGCGGAACGGATTCTTCCAGGGCAGAGCTTTTCTCCTGGTCCGCATTTCCCTGGGATACAGTGATTTTCCAAGGGTAATCCGAAATGGCAAGCTCTCCCGGGCGGTCTCCCAGGGCGTGCAGTTCCCCGGCCTCCATACGGCCCAGAGCGGCGATGAGGACCCAGTCGCCCAGGCACTTCGCCTCCCGGCAGAGAAGCTCTCCTCCGTCTGCATCCAGACGGCAGGCAATGTCCTTGAGGCGGTTTTCATTATGGCCGTCGGTGTAGGTCATAATAAGGCGGTCCCGGGCCCGGGTCATAGCCACATACAATACCCGCAGTTCCTCAGATACCGTCTCCTGGCTCTGCTTCACCGCAATGGCGTTTTTCGCCAGGGATGGGTAGCGGATACGGTTTTCCGTGTCCGCCACAATCATGCCAAGGCCCAGGTCCTGGTCGCAGAGGATTTGGTTTCTTACGTCCGTGAGGTTAAACTGTCTGGCAAGGTTACATAGGAACACCACAGGAAATTCCAGGCCCTTGGAGCGGTGAATGGTCATAATGGTGACGCACCCAGCCCCCGAGGAACCGTTGAGAATCAGGCCTTTCTGCGCCAAGCCGTCCAGATGCTCCAGGAATTGGCTCAGGTCCCGGAGCGTTCCCTTTTCAAAATCCGCCGCAAGCTGGAAAAAGGCTTGCAGGTTGGCGCTTCTGTTCTCCCCTCCCGGCACGGCGGCATAGATGCTGTCCATTCTTGTGAGGGCAAAGCATTTTTCCAGCAATGCCGTCAGGGTGTTCTGCCTGGCCTCCCGGCGCAGGTCCGAGAGCATCAGGCAGAAGGCCACCGCTTTGGGGTCCTCGCTTTGAAGAAGGGCGTCGTAAATGCACCCGTCCCGGTGTTCCCCTCGGATTGCCGCCAAATCGTCCGCGGTAAAGCCAAAAACGGGGCTCATCAGTGCCGCCAGCAGCGAGATATCCTGCCGGGGATTCCAGATGGTCTGCAAAAATGCCCGGGCTGTGGCAACTTCCTCGGTTTCCAGCAGGTTTGTTCCACCGCCGGAGGTGCATCGAATGCCTCGGGCCTCCAGGGCCTGCTGGTAATATACGGCGGTATTCGTTGTGGCCCGCAGAAGAATGACAATGTCGTCCGGCTCCACGGGTTTAAGCGTATTGTCCTTGCGGATGAGGGTGCCTTCCCGGAGCATGGTCTGAATGCGCTCAGCCACAAACGACGCCTCTTCCTCATAGGAATGGCCCTGGGACTGCAGCACATGAAGCTCCACAGCAGGGTCAGCAAGCCGCTCTCGCGGAATCCCCTCCCGCAGGGCTTCTTCGTCCCCGTAGGCAAGGCCTCCGACCTTGGGGCGCATACAGGCGCGGAATACATCGTTGACTGCGGAGATAATCTCCGGTCCCGAGCGGAAATTGTGACTGAGCAGCACTTTTCTGCTCTGTTTTTCAGCAGCGTTCTCCGCAGGCACATATTCCTGATACTTTTGAAGAAAAATCCCCGGGTCCGCCAGACGGAAGCGGTAGATAGACTGCTTCACGTCGCCGACTAAAAAGCAGTTTTGCTTTTCCCGGGTCAGAGCCATAAATATGGCATCCTGAACGCCGTTGGAATCCTGGTATTCGTCCACCATGATTTCCCGGTAGCGGCGGCCCACCTCGGCAGCAAGGGCCGTAGGGCCCGTGCGCCGTTTGCCCAGTAGAAGGTCCAACGTCCGATGTTCCAGGTCTCCAAAGTCCAGGATTCGGCGGCTGCGCTTGAGGGAAGCAAAGTCCCGGGCGAAGGCCTTCGTAAGCTTCACCAGGCTCCGCACACCGGCAGCCGTGGCAGTCATGTCCTGCAGAACCGCTTCCGACGGGTCGGAGAAACGCTTGAGTTTCGCATCCAGTCCCTTTTTGCAGGCTTCCCGGACTTTCTGCACCCGCTCTTTCAGGTCGGCGTCTGCCACTTTTGCGGGAATTCTGCCATAGTTGATGGCGCTGTATTCTCGCACCTGGTCCCAGGTTTCCGCTTCTTTTAAACAGGCCAGCTGGGTGAGGATCTTTTCCAGATATGCAGCTAGATTTTCCATATCCCCTTTTGCCGCCTGTTCTGCACAAGCACCCAGGGCCTTGATCTGGCAGCCCAAAAAGTCCCTCAGGTCATCCATGAGAAATTTTCCCCAAATGGTCTGGGATGCATCGGTGATCTGCTCCGTGTCGGCGGCGGCAATGCACCCATCCAGCCAGCCCTCGGGGTCCTGGTGACACATGGCGCTATTATACACGGTTTCAATCAGCTCCGGGACTTTCCGGTCGTCCCGGCCCAGGCCCTGGGTGTCAAGAAACAGGCGAAGCTCCCCGTCCCCCTCCAGCTCTCCGTAAACCCGATCCAGCAGGTCCCTCAGGCAGGTTTCCCGAAGCTCCCGGCATTCGTTCTCGTCTCCCACCCGAAAATCCGCCGCCACGTCCAGGCGGTAGGCATATTCCCGAATGAGGTCGCCGCAGAAGCCGTGGACCGTGGATATCTTTGTGAGGAAGAGCCTCTGCATCTGCTTTTGCAGATGGCGTTTTTCCGGCTCTTGGGCAATGCGCTGGGTGAGCTTAGCGGCAATTTTGGCCCGGAGCTCGGCGGCAGCGGCATTGGTGTATGTAATAATGAGAAATTCGTCCAGATTGGCCGGGTCCACAGGGTCCGTCAGATAGGAAAGCAGCCGATCCACCAGGACCTTTGTCTTTCCGGAACCGGCAGCGGCGGAAATCAGGATTCTTCCGCCCCGGTCATAAACTGCCTGGGACTGCTGGGGCGTCAATGTTTCAGCCATGCTTCTCCACCTTCTTTCCGACTTCTTCCCAGAATTTCCGGGCATCCATTTTGGCAAAGTCCCGCCGCTCCGGCACCGATGCCGGGTGACATATGGGACCATAGGGACAGTAGGCACAGGGATTGTGGGATGTGCCTCTGGTGTAGGGATTGGGCTCCACATTGCCCGAGGCAATGTCCTCCACCAGGCTCTTTAGCGTATCCATAACGTAGGATTCCAGAAGGCGCAGCTGTTCCCGGTCGGCAAATTCCCCCTCCGGCTCTAAATCACCGGTTTCCCGGTTCTTTTTCATGGTATAAATCCGCTGCGCCGATTCACTGGGCTCCATGGCTTCCAGGACCTGGCGGTCATTGAGCAGAAGCCCCTTTCGCTTCCATTCACTCTGGCGTTTTTTTCGGGCTCCCTCCTCTGTCAGACGGCCGTCGGCGCCGATATAATCCGCCCGGGCCGGGAAATACAGGACCCCCGCCGGAATGGCCGGGTACTCCAGCAGGTCACTTCCGCTGTGCTTCAGGGCGAAGAGGTAGAGAAGCATCTGAAGCCCAACACCATTAAAAACATCGCAGTAGTCAAAACTCTTTTTCCCGGTCTTATAGTCCACCACCCGGAAGTAAGTGGTCCCCTGCTGGGTCTTCCAGGTATCCACACGGTCGATGTATCCCCGGAGCATGGCCTCCATGGCGCTGTTGGGAATGGGGATGGACGGAAGGGCATCCTCCTTGCCGCTTTCGAAATGCACTTCAAAACCCTGGGGCGCAAACTGGGCATCCTTCAGCTCCTTCCAAAGTTCCTCCACCACCATGTCCAGTTCGTGAAGATTGCGGCGGAAGAGATAGGTCACCCGCTGGCTTTCCAGTTTTCCGAAGCGCCTGGCTGCATACTCGTCACTGAAACGGTGGGCAAGCTCCAAGGTCTCCTCCAAAGAAACCTTGTGAAAGCCTCCCATGTCCCGGATGCAGCGGCAGGTATTTTCCAGGACGT
>DVJG01000223.1 GCA_018710805.1 Candidatus Faecousia faecipullorum | reverse complement strand
TAGAGAATGTAGGGTCCGGTGTTGCCCTCGAAGGCGGCGAAGCGCTCCAAGTCAAAGTTATAGTCCTTGGTGGGCTGGTTGCTGAGATCGCCGTATTTCAGAGCCGCAAGGGCAATTTTTGCCGTGGTGTCTTCCACCTGGTCCTCTTCCACGATTTTGTTCTCCACCACTTTCGCCCGGACGAAGGTGGTCATGTCAGCGATGAGCTGTTCCAGTCGGAGCACGCCGCCGTCACGGGTCTTAAAGGGTTTGCCGTCCTTTCCGTTCATGGTGCCATGACCCAGGTGTTCCAGAACCGTCTCGGGTTTGACGATGCCGCTCTTTTTGGCAGCCCGGAACACCTGCTCAAAGTGCAGGGCCTGGCGCTTGTCGGTGACGTAGAGCATTTTGTCCGGGGCGAAATCCTTCATCCGCTGGACCATGGTGGCAAGGTCCGTGGTGGCGTAGATGGCAGCGCCGTCGGATTTTACCAGAATGCAGGGGGGTACTTCCTTCTTGTCTCCCTCCTCCGCCACAGGGAATACCAGAGCGCCCTCGCTCTCAACGGCGAAGCCCCGGGCCTTGAGGTTGGCAATCATGGGGGGGATATAGGGGTCCGCGTCGCTTTCTCCCAGCCACTTTTCAAAATGCACGTCCAGGCTGTCGTAAATGCGCCGCAGGTCCGGCAGGGACACGCCCATAATGTGGTCCCAAATGGCCCGATAGCCCCGGCGGCCCTGCTGCAGCTCGAAGGTGGCAATATGGGCCTTCTCGGCAAATTCCGGGTCCTCCTTCTTCTTGGCGGAGGCGGTGGGGTAGATCTCTTCCAGGTCGGACAGGGTGAACGGGGGTTCCGCAGGGTATTCTCCGGTATAGTCGGGGTCAAAATAGCAAAGGTCCGGCTGCCGTTCCCTGAGCTCCGCGATGATGAGGCCCATTTGCAGACCCCAATCACCCAGATGCACGTCGCCAATGGCGTTGTATCCCAGGAAGCTGTGGAGCCGCTTCAGGCTCTCGCCGATAATGGCAGGCCGCAGGTGGCCGATGTGCAGGGGCTTTGCCACGTTGGCGCCGCCGTAGTCCACCACAATGGTTTTTCCGGCGCCAATTTTCTCCACACCGAAGTCGGGAGCTGTCCGCATCTCTTCCAGATAGGAAGCCAGGAATTCATCGCTGAGTTTCAGGTTCAGGAAACCCGGCATCACGGCCTCCACCATGGAAAAATCGTGGCTGTCCAGCTTTTCCGCCACGGCCTTGGCTATCTGAATGGGGGCGCAGTGGTACTGCTTTGCGGCGGAAAGTGCGCCGTTGCACTGGTATTCGCACAGGTCCGGCCGATTGGATATGGTGACCCGGCCAAAAGAGGAGTCGTAGCCCGCGGCCTCGAAAGCCGCCTGCATTTTTTCCGTAATGATATCTAAGATTTTTTTCATAGAGTTCTCCTATTACGCTTTCTTTCCCTGTTCAGCCATCCAGGCAAGATAATCGTCGTAAGTGCCGTACTTGTCAATAATCGTTCCATCGGGCTGGAAGGCGATGACCCGGTTACAGGTGGAGGTCAGAAGCTCATGGTCATGGGAGGCAAGCAGGACCACTCCGGAGAATGCTTCCAGGCCCTTGTTCACCGCCTGAATGGATTCCATGTCCAGATGGTTGGTGGGCTGGTCCAGAAGGACCACGTTGGCACCGCTGAGCATCATTTTGCTGAGCATACATCTTACCTTCTCACCGCCGGAGAGGACGTTCACGGGTTTGAAGACGTCCTCATTGGAGAAGAGCATCCGTCCCAGGAAGCCTCTGAGGTATACGTCGTCCTTCTTGGCAGAATACTGCCGGAGCCAGTCCACCAGTTCCATTTCGTTGCCTTCAAAATACTCGCTGTTGTCCTTGGGCAGGTAGCTGCGGATGGTGGAAACGCCCCATTTGACGCTGCCTTCATCGGGTTCCAGCTCGCCCATGAGAATTTTGAAAAGGGCGGTCTGGGCCAGCTCGTTTTCGCCTACGAAGGCGATTTTGTCCGTCCGGTTCACGGAGAAGTAGACATTGTCCAGAAGCTTTACGCCGTCTACCGTGACGGACACGTCCTTGACGGTCAGCACGTCCTTGCCCAGCTCCCGCTCGCTCTGGAAGCCCACGAAGGGGTAGCGGCGGGTGGAGGAGGGCATCTCTTCCACGGTGAGCTTGTCCAGGAGCTTTCGGCGGGCGGTTGCCTGCTTTGCCTTGGCCTTGTTGGCAGAGAAGCGCTGGATGAAGAGCTGGAGTTCCTCGATCTTCTCCTGGTTGCGCTTATTTTTGTTGCGGATCATGGCCTGGACCATCTGAGAGGATTCATACCAGAAGTCGTAGTTGCCCACATACATCTTGATCTTGCCGTAGTCAATATCCACGGTGTGGGTGCAGACGGTGTTCAGGAAGTGGCGGTCATGGGACACGGCAATGACCATGCCGGGAAAGTCCAGCAGGAAGTCTTCCAGCCAGTTAATGGCCTCGATGTCCAGGTTGTTGGTGGGCTCGTCCAGCATGACGATGTCGGGGTTGCCGAACAGGGCCTGGGCAAGCAGGACCTTCACCTTCAGTCTCGGGTCCACAGAGGCCATCACGTCATAGTGAAGCTCCGTGCCGATGCCAAGGCCCTGCAAAAGACGGGAGGCGTCAGATTCCGCTTCCCAGCCTCCAAGCTCTGCAAATTCGGCTTCCAGGTCTGCGGCGCGAATGCCGTCCTCATCGGAAAAGTCGGGCTTTTCGTAGATGGCATCCTTTTCCTTCATAATGTCGTAGAGGTGCTGGTTGCCCATAATGACGGTATCGAGAACCGTGAATTCATCGTAGGCGTTCTGGTTCTGTTTCAGAACGGACACGCGCTTGTCCGGGGCAACGGTGATGGAGCCGGTGGTGGAGTCCAGTTCCCCTGTGAGAATGCGAAGGAACGTAGACTTGCCTGCGCCGTTGGCGCCGATAATGCCGTAGCAGTTTCCCGGCAGGAACTGCAGGTCCACGTGCTGGAACAGCCACTGGCCGCCGAACTGCATACCTAAATTGCTGACTGTGATCATGTTTAACTCCTTTATGGCAATGCCGCCCTTGGGTTCACCGCTGAACCGTCTCCTGTTTGTCATAGGGGCGGGGTAAGTCCCCTTCCCTTTTTTCTGCGGTCACTTCAGGGCACATAATTATACAGGATAATCCTACCACAAAATTATTAAGAAAGATAGCCCCAATTAAAAAAATACCGCAAAAATTCCAAGTCCTTTCCGCCTCTGCAAATTGTGAATAAAGGAAAAATTTTTGTTTAAGGGGCTTGCATTTTCCCGAGAGCGCGTTATAATATTAGCACTCAGACACCTAGAGTGCTAATTCAAACGTAAGAGGAATGATTTTTATGGAAAAGCAACAGTTCAAAGCTGAGTCCAAGCGTCTGCTGGACATGATGATCAACTCCATCTACACCCACCGGGAGATCTTCCTGCGGGAGATTATCTCCAACGCCTCCGACGCCATCGACAAGCTGGCCTACACTGCCCTGACCGACGATAAGGTTGGCATCGACCGGGACCAGTTCGCCATCACCATCACCCGGGACAGCGAAAACCGGGTGCTCACCGTGTCCGACAACGGCATTGGCATGTCCAAGGAGGAGATGGAAGAGAATCTCGGCACCATCGCCAAATCCGGTTCCCTGGGCTTCAAGCAGGCCATGGAGAAGAAAGAGGACATTGACATCATCGGCCAGTTCGGCGTGGGCTTCTACTCCGCCTTCATGGTTGCCTCCTCCATCACCGTCATCTCCAGGAAGTACAACGAGGAGAAGGCCTGGAAGTGGGTCTCCGACGGAGCTGAGGGCTACACCATTGAGGAAACCACCAAGGATGCTCCCGGCACCGATGTTATCATGACCTTGAAAGCCGACACCGAGGACGACAAGTACTCCGAATTCCTGGAAGAGTACGAGCTGCGCTCTCTGGTCCGGAAGTACTCCGACTATATCCGCTACCCCATCCGCATGGAGGTCACCAAGTCCCGTCCTGTAGAAAAGGCTGAGGATGCGGACTCGGACAAGGCTCCTGAATATGAGAGCTACACCGAAATGGAGACCCTCAACTCCATGGTGCCCATCTGGCAGAGAGCCAAAAAGGACGTCACGGATGAAGAGTACGAAACCTTCTACCGGGACAAGTTCTTCGACTACCATAAGCCCCTTCGCATTATCCACTCCAGCGCCGAGGGTGCCGTCAGCTTCAAGGCCCTGCTGTACATCCCCGGCAAGGCCCCCTACGACTTCTATACCAAGGACTATAAGCGTGGTCTGCAGCTCTATAGCAGCGGCGTCATGATTATGGAAAACTGCGAGGACCTGCTTCCCGAGCACTTCCGTTTTGTCCGCGGCGTGGTGGACAGCCAGGACCTCAGCCTGAACATCAGCCGTGAAATGCTCCAGCACAACCGTCAGCTTACCATCATTGCCCGGAACATTGAGAAGAAAATCAAGAGCGAACTGAAAGCCATGCTGGAAAACGACCGGGAGAAGTACGAGGAATTCTACGCTGTCTTCGGCCGCCAGTTAAAGTACGGCACGGTATCCGACTACGGTGCCCACAAGGACGCCTGCCAGGACCTTCTGCTCTACTACAGCCACAAGCAGGGTAAGCTCATCTCCCTGAAGGAATATGTGGAAGCCATGCCCGAGGGTCAGGAGAAAATCTACTTTGCCCCCGGCGAAAACCGGGATCAGAGCGCAAAGCTTCCCCAGGTGGAAGTCCTGGACAAGAAGGGCTACGATGTGCTTCTCTTTACCGAGGATGTGGATGAATTCGTGCCCCAGACCCTCATGACCTATATGGAGAAGTCCTTCTGCAACGTCTCCTCCGAAGACCTGGGATTGCAGACCGAGGAAGAAAAGAAGGAGGCGGAAGCCAAGGCCGAGGCCCTGAAAGGCATGCTGACCTTCGTGAAGGAAAGCCTGGGAGACCAGGTGAAGGAAGTGAAGCTCTCTTCCAACCTGGGCAGCCATCCCGTGTGCATGACCCCCGAAGGCGGTATGAGCTTTGAAATGGAAAAGTATATGAAGCGGGCAAATCCCGAGTTTGCCTTCCCTGTGGGCCGCATTCTGGAGCTGAATGCCGACCATGAGGCAGTCAAGGCCATGCAGAGTGCCATGACGGAGGACCCCCTGAAGGCCAAGGACTACGCCCAGCTTCTGTGCTACCAGGCCCAGCTTATGGCGGGGCTGCAGCTGGACGACCCCTACGCCTACACGGAGCTTGTCTGCAAGCTCATGAAGTAAAATCCCATTTGGGTCTCCGGGAAACCGGGGACCCAATTT
Organism: Candidatus Faecousia faecipullorum; assembly: GCA_018710805.1. Classification (GTDB taxonomy): domain Bacteria; phylum Bacillota; class Clostridia; order Oscillospirales; family Oscillospiraceae; genus Faecousia; species Faecousia faecipullorum. The sequence goes on along the minus strand of DVJG01000223.1, from coordinate 6,178 downwards.
TTTTGTCATTTCCACGGAAAAAACGGCGCTGCACAATGGCTTTTTCCAAAATGGAAAAGCCATTTTAAAATTTTATAGGTTTTCATTGCGTTTTTCGTCGAAACGTGGTAGACTAACCCCATAGAAAGAAAAGGAGGCCACTACTATGTCTTATTACGGCGGCGAAATGGCAGCAGTAATCCTGCCGCAGCTCATTACCACCATCACTTCTTCCCTTTTCGGCATTTTCGTCTCGTCTCTTCTGGGCATTGTGCTGTATGTTTTTTCCTCCCTGGGGCTTTACACCATGGCCCAGCGCCGGGGCATCCGCCATGCCTGGCTTGCCTGGGTCCCCGTGGCAAATCTCTGGGTTCTGGGTTCTCTGTCGGACCAATACCAGTATGTGGTCCGGGGGCAGAATAAAAGCAAGCGGAAGATTCTTCTGACCCTCAAAATTCTGGAGGTCCTTCTCACCCTGGCCATTTTGGTCGCGTCCGGCTATATGCTTGCACAACTTTTCTTCAACCTGAACTACCTCACCGAAGACCTGCTCTTTGAGCTGGTCATGGGCCCCCTGATGGGCATTCTGGGTCTCATGGTTGTCTTCTCGGGCCTGTGCATTGCCCTGGCGATTCTGCGCTACATGGCGCTCTATGATGTGTACCGTTCCCTGGACCCCGACAACAGCGTCATGTATCTGGTTCTCAGTATCCTCTTCAATGTGACGGAGCCCTTCTTCCTGTTCTTTAACCGCCACAAGGACGGCGGTATGCCCCCGCGGAAAACCGCCTACGAAGCCCCTCTGAATCAGACCTGGAACGAACCCAAGGACTACCTATAAAACACATATCCCCCGGCAAGGCGTCATAGGCTTTGCCGGGGGTGTTTTTATGTGCCGGAAAAATCAGCTTCACGGATGGTGCATTCTGTGCTTCGGCCTGGGTATCATGGTTGGTCACAGCCTCGTAAGCTCGCTTCTCTGCTTCTGCAGCGGCATGGGCTTAATTATATTCGGCCTATGGGTCATGCGGCGAAGATAAGGGTTCTAAGTTTGTCTATCCTCGAATAAACTATAGGGACTACGAGGATAAGGAGTGAGTCATTTGGAACTGAATTTCGAGCGGCGGGATTTTTCCTGCCTGGAAGCAGCCCTGCGGGAGGTCCGAAGCAGCGAGCAAACCCAGACCATCGTCCTTCCCGATGGGATGCCCGACGTGGGAAAGGTGCTGGGCGCCTGGGGCCAATGCATCCAGCGAGGCAAGGAGTGGCGCGGCGGCGACATCGTCTTCACGGGGGGCATGATGGTATGGGTCCTCTACGCTCCGGAGGACGGGTCCGAGCCCCGGTGGATTGACGCCTGGGTCCCCTTCTCCCTGCAATGGGACCTGCCCGACGGCACACCGGAAGGCGATATCCGGATGAAAAGCCTGGTGCGAAGTGTGGACGCCCGTTCCGTCTCTCCCAGAAAGCTTCTGGTCCGGGCGGGAATGGGGGTCATGGCGGAGGCCTGGGTGCCGAAAACCCTGGCCGTGACGGAGCCCGCAGAAGAGATGCCGGGGGTAGAGCTTCTGAAAAGCGTCTATCCCGTGCGTCTTTCCAAGGAGGCCGGGGAAAAGACCTTCCTCATTGACGAGGAGCTCTCCCTCCCCGACACCGCTCCCCAGCCGGACAAGCTCTGCTATTACCGCATGGACGTACAAATCACGGATAAAAAGGTCCTCGCCGGGAAAGTCGTGTTCCGGGGTGCAGGGAAACTCCACGTTCTCTACCACTCGGAAGAGGGGCGCTACAATCAGTTTGACACTGAGGTTGCTTTTTCTCAGTATGCGGATCTGGGTGGAGAGTACGGAAGCGACGCCCTGGCGGAAATCCTGCCGGAGGTCACCAGTCTGGAGCTGGATACCGACGATATGGGCCGTCTGCGGCTGAAGGCCGGGGTTGTGGCCCAGTTCCTGGTCACTGACCTGGAACCCCTGGCGGTCATCGAAGACGCCTACTGCCCCGGCCGGGAGTCGGAACTGCAAAAAGAAAGCCTGGCGGTCCCCGCCTTGCTGGACTTCCGTCAGGAAGTTCTGGCAGGGGAATGCAGCATAAACGGCACAGAGGGCGTTGTTGCCGACACCCTGTTTCTGCCGGATTTCCCCAGAGGACAGCGGACCGACACCGGCGTGGAACTGGAGGTTCCCGGCACGGTTCAGGTTTTAAGCTACGGCGAGGACGGCGTTATCCAATGCGGCACGGGCCGCTGGGAAGCCCGCCAGGTCATTGCCGCGGATGAACAAAGCGCCCTGTGGGCACTCCCCTGCTTTGCCAATGTCCAGGCCAATCCTGCCGCCGGCGGCATTCAGGTAAAGGCCGAGGTGAACCTGGGAGTCACCGCTTCCGGCGGTCTGGGCATCCCCATGGTTACCGGGGTTTGCCTGGGAGAATCGGCAAAGCCCGACCCGGGCCGTCCTTCTCTCATTCTCCGCCGGGCCGGAGACGCCCGTCTCTGGGACATCGCCAAAAGCGCCGGTTCCACCGTCTCCGCCATCCGAAAAGCCAACAATCTTCAATCGGAACCTGCCCCGGACCAAATGCTTCTGATTCCGGTTCCATAAAATTGACCCGCCTATCCTTTGATAGGCGGGTCAATCTGTTTTTCTGTCCGCTTTCCATGGGGCATTGTCCAAATGTCCCATGAGATGGAGAATAAAATGACACCGCCCCGGGGGGAGCCGGGACGGCGAGGGCAGGTATTGTCGCCTGGGGACCCTGCCATGTAGAAGTATACCCGCAAAGAAACCAGAAATTCTAGGGAAATTCGTCGAAAATATCCTTTGTTTTTCCTTGTGCCTGTTGACAAAGGGTGATATAATAAAAGGTAGCGTGTACCGCAAATGAAATTACTTTAGAAGGTGCTTATCCCATGACAAAAATTGATATTTACTCCGGCTTCCTGGGCGCAGGCAAGACCACCCTCATCAAGAAAATGATCTCCGAGGGCTACAAAGGTCAAAAGCTCGTCCTCATTGAAAACGAGTTCGGCGAAATTGGCATTGACGGCGGTTTTCTTCAGGACGCAGGCATTAACATCACCGAGATGAACTCCGGCTGCATCTGCTGTTCCCTAGTGGGTGACTTCGGCAAAGCCCTGACCAAGGTCATTCACGATTATCACCCCGACCGCATCCTCATTGAGCCCTCCGGCGTGGGCAAGCTCTCCGACGTCATTGGGGCCGTGAACAAGGTAACCAGCGACGATGTGACCCTGGGCTACACCGTAGCCGTTGCCGACGCCTCCAAGGTCAAGGTCTATATGAAGAACTTCGGTGAGTTCTACAATAACCAGGTGGAAACCGCCTCCACCATCATCCTGTCCCGGACCGATTCCATCCCCCAGAGCAAGCTCGACGCCGCTGTGGAAATGCTCAGAGAGCACAACCAGGTGGCCACCATTGTCACCACCCCCTGGCCAGACCTGACGGGGCAGCAGCTGCTCGCTGCCATGGAGGGCAAAGCCTCTCTGGCTGCGGAGCTGGCCCGGCTGGAAATGGAGCGGCTCGAAAGCGAGGACGAGCATGAGCATCATCATGACCATGATGAGGAGCACGCGCATCATCATGACCACGATGAAGAAGGCCACGAACATCATCACCACCATCATGACGAGGACGGTCACTGCTGCTGCGGCCATGACCACGAGGCTCATGAGCATCACCATGAACATGAACATCACCACGAGCACGACGAGCACTGCACCTGCGGCTGTCATGACCACCATCATCACCACCACGCCGACGAAGTCTTCACTTCCTGGGGCACCGAAACCACCAAGAAGTTCGAGCCTTCTGCCATTGAGAACGCCCTTACCGAGCTGGATTCCGGCAAGTACGGCGCCATTCTCCGGGCCAAAGGCATTGTCTCCACTGCCGACGGCAAGTGGATCCACTTCGACTTTGTGCCTGAGGAGCACAATGTCCGCTTTGGCTCCGCCGATGTCATCGGCAAGCTCTGCGTCATCGGCTCCAAGCTGGACGAAGCCGGCATTGCCGCGCTCTTTGGGGTGTAAGTATGTCGGAAATTCCTGTATATGCCTTTACAGGCTTTCTGGACGCCGGAAAGACCAAGTTCATCCAGGAGACACTGGAGGACCCTCGGTTCAATTCCGGAGAAAAGACCCTGCTTCTGATTTTTGAAGAGGGTGAGGAGGAATACGACCCTTCCGTCTACCCGGGAAAGAACGTCTACATGGAGGTCCTGGACCAACAGACTGTGACCACAAAGGACCTTGCTGCACTGGCCAAAAAGTACCGCGCCGAGCGTGTTGTGGCGGAGCTCAACGGAATGCAGCAGGTGGGAGACCTCTATATGCGCTTCCCTGAAAATTGGGTTGTGGCTCAGGAGATTCTCTTCGCCGATTCCACCACCATTATGGCCTACAACGCCAATATGCGGAATCTGGTCATGGACAAACTGGTGGGCGCCCAGATGGTGGTCTTCAATCGGATGAAACCCGGGCAGGACGTTATGCCCTTCCACAAGCTGGCCCGGGCTGCCAATCGCCGCATCGACATCCTCTACGATTACACCGACGGCACCACTTCTCCCGACACCATTGAAGACCCTCTGCCCTTTGACATCAACGCTCCAGTGATCACCGTGAAGGATGAGGACTATGCCCTGTGGTATCGGGACGTGTCCGAGGAGCCCCAGAAGTATGACGGCAAGACCGTGTGCTTCAAGGCCCAGGTGGCCATGCTCCGGCGGGACCGAAACGGTATGTTTGCCCCCGGCCGCTTTGTCATGACCTGCTGTGTGGAGGACATTCAGTTCTGCGGCATCCCCTGTCGGTACGAGAAGGCCTCCGAGCTGGAATCCCGTTCCTGGGTTATGGTGACGGCGAAAATCAGCTGTGAAAAGCACAAGCTCTACAAGGGTGACGAAGGCCCCGTGCTTACTGCCATTGAGGTTACAAAGGGCGCCGTTCCTGCCGACCCGGACGTAGCCACGTTCTGAGATTACACAGCCCAATTGACATAGGAGGGGCTTTCCCCTCCCTGCATCAGATATGAAAAAAGCCGGACAGACTTTTTAGAAGCCTGTCCGGTTTTCTTTTGACTCAGCCGCCTAAGTAGGCCTTCTTTACGGCGTCGGAACTGGCAAGTTCCGCACCTGTACCGCTCAGGGTGATGTTTCCCGTTTCCAGGACATAGGCACGGTCGGCAATTTGCAGGGCCTTTCGGGCGTTCTGCTCCACCAAGAGGATGGTGGTGCCCGCTTTGTGGAGCTGCTTGATGATTTCAAAAATCTGGTCCACCAGAATGGGAGCCAGGCCCATGGAAGGCTCGTCCAGCATCATGAGCTTGGGATGGCTCATAAGGGCCCGGGACATGGCAAGCATCTGCTGCTCGCCGCCGGAGAGGGTGCCCGCAATCTGCTTGCGCCGTTCCTGCAGCCGGGGGAAGTAGTGAAAAATCTTCTCCAGGTCCTCCTGGGACACACTCTTCTTCGTATAGGCACCCATTTCCAGGTTCTCCTGGACGGTCATCTGCAGGAAAATCCGCCGTCCCTCCGGGACGTGGGCAAGGCCTGTACGCAGAAGCTTATAGGCATCTGTGTGGGTGATGTCCTGGTCCAGAAAGGTGATGGAACCGGAGCGGGGATGCATGAGGCCGGAGATGGTCTTCAGGATGGTGGACTTTCCTGCGCCGTTGGCGCCGATGAGGGCCACAATCTCTCCCTCGCCTACTTCAAAGGACACGCCTTTGATGGCGTGGATGGCGCCGTAGTAGACGTGCATATCTTCAATTTTCAGCATGGCTCAGTTCTCCTCTCTGCCAAGGTAGGCTTCGATGACCGCCGGGTCCTGCCGAATCTCTTCGGGGGTGCCTTTGGCAATGATGCGGCCGTAGTTCACCACGGCGATGGCCTCGCAGACATTCATCACCAGGTTCATATCGTGCTCGATGAGGAAAATGGCGATGTGGAAGGTGTCGCGAATGCGTCGAATTTGGTGCATAAGCTCCGTGGTTTCGCTGGGGTTCATGCCGGCGGCAGGCTCATCCAGCAAGATGATGGAGGGGTCCGTTGCCAGGGCACGAACAATTTCCAGGCGGCGCTGAACGCCATAGGGCAGGCTCCCTGCCTTCTGGTCGGCCATGTCCGCCAGACCCATGAAGTCCAGAAGCTCCATTGCCCGGTCGTTTGCCTGCTTTTC
>DVJG01000222.1 GCA_018710805.1 Candidatus Faecousia faecipullorum | reverse complement strand
CGCATCAACGTGTGCTACCACCTGGGCAACCAGCTGGGCGGCAAGGCCATGGCCATGCAGAAGACCAACGAGTGCCTGGAAATGAACTTTGGCATCAAAGTGGACTATGACATTGAGGTGGATTTTGAGGCGTTTGTCAAGATCATTGACATCCTGGGCGGCATCACAGTGAACCTCAGCGAGGACGAGGCGAATTACCTGAACGATGACGACCTCTATGTCTATTACCACGTGGAACCCGGCGAAACTTGGCTGGATGGCATGGGAGCTCTGTCCTATGCCCGTATGCGGCACTCCAACGCCGGCGACAGCGATATCAAGCGGACGGAACGCCAGAGAGCGCTGATTTCCGGCATTTTGGAGGGACTCAAATCCGTCAGCTTTAATGATCTTATGGAAATAGCAAACGAGGTCCTGCCTCTGATCACCACCAACATGACCGACGAGCAGATCAAGACCTGTCTGTGGGAGATTTTGCCCTTGCTTCCCAGCTTGAAGATCGAATCCGGTACCTGTCCCAAGGAAGGTACCTACTGGAGCAAGGAGATCATGATGGGCGATTATCCCGCCTATGTGCTGGACTTTGACCAGAACGCCAATAAGAAGTACATGATGGCCATCACCGAGGGCACGGAGCCCTGACCATGTGAATACAGCCGCCGGGAGTTTTTCCCGGCGGCTTTTTATTTGTAACACAAATTTCACAGCTGTCATAATTGCATATTCCTGTCAAATATGTTATACTGTGAAGAAAAGTTTGTAAAACACCCGGAGGCGTTTATGAGGGATTTGACGGATTTTCAGCAGAAGCTCAGGGACCTTTTGCCGGAAACGGAGCTTAGGTTCTGGGAGAATCTAAGCGGGCACACGTCTTTTCGCATCGGTGGCCCGGCAGAAGTGATGGCCTTCCCCAAAACCCGGGAAGAACTGGCGAATATTCTGAAAGTATCCGCTTTATTGGACTGCAAACCCGCTATACTGGGGGCAGGAACCAACGTACTGGCCCCGGATGAGGGCCTTCCCGGCCTTACCATTTGCCTCAAAGACTGCCTTTTTGGCATGGAGCGATTGGATGAAACCTGCATCCGCCTGATGGCAGGGGTCACCATGGCCCGCGGGGCGGTGTTCGCTGCAAAGGCAGGCCTTGGAGGCATGGAATTTGCCCACGGCATCCCGGGAACCATCGGCGGCGGCGTCTATATGAACGCCGGGGCCTACGGCGGAGACCTTTCCCAAATTGTGGAATCCGTAGAGGTAATGGACCGGATGGGAAAGATCCGGACCCTCAGCCATGAAAAAATGCAGTTTTCCTACCGTCACAGCGTTTTGGAGGACACGGGAGACATTGTGCTCAGTGTCGTTCTGCGCCTGGAACCCAGATCAACCGAGGAGATTCAGGCGGACATGAAAGCGCTTATTGCCAAGCGTTCCGCTTCCCAGCCTCTGGACCTTCCTTCGGCTGGCTCCGCGTTCAAACGCCCCCTGGGAGGCTATGCTGCCGCACTGATTGACGCAGCGGGGCTGAAAGGCTTCCGGGTGGGCAATGCAGCCATTTCCCAGAAACACGCAGGCTTCGCCGTGAATCTGGGCGGTGCCACGGCTCAGGATGTAAAAGAGCTTCTGACCCAGGTCAGTGACCGGGTCTACGAAAACTCCGGTATCCGCCTGGAGCCGGAAGTGCGAATCTGGTAGATTGGAGGCAATTCCCATGGCAATATCCTTTTCTGCGGCTGCCAAGGCAGAAATCTGCCGGGAACTGCCCACGTCAAATTGCTGTGCCCAGGCACAGTGCTTTGGCATTCTGCTCTACGGCAACAGTTTCCAGGCAGACGGCATCAAAATCATCACGGAAAACCGGGATTTTGCCATGCTCCTCCCCAGGCTTTTCCAAAAAGCCTTTGCGGTAAGCTTCGACAGCTTTCCCAGTGTGGCATGTCCCGGAAAGCTGGTGTTTGAGATTTGGGACCCGGAGAAACTGCAGGTTATTTTCTCGGCCTTTGGCTTTGACGCCAAGGGCCTGCTGGCTCTGCATGTGAATCTTCCCGTGGTGGAAGAGGAGTGCTGCAAGGCGGCGTTTCTCCGGGGCGCCTTTCTGGCAGGAGGCAGTGTCACAGACCCGGGAAAGGGGTACCACATGGAACTTACGACCACCCATGCAAGCGTGGCCCGGGAGACCAATGCACTTCTTCGGGAAGTAATGACCTTTCCCCCGAAAATCGCCGAACGTGCCGGAACCCAGGTGCTGTATTTCAAGCAGAGCGACCAGATTTCCGACTTTCTCACCTACCTGGGAGCGCCTGTGGCTGCCATGGGCATTATGGAGGCAAAGCTGGAAAAAGAACTGAACAACAAGGTCAACCGCCGCTGCAACTGTGATGACGCCAATACCTCCAAGGTGGTGGAGGCTGCCCAGGACCAGCTCCATGCCATCCGTATTCTGAAAAAAGCCGGAATCCTGGAAAATCTGCCAGGAAAGCTCAAAGAGGCTGCCATTGCCCGGGAGGAAAACCCTTCGGCATCCCTGACGGAGCTGGCCTGCCTTATGGAGCCGCCCATTACAAAGCCCGCCATGAATAACCGCATGAAGAAGTTACAGAATCTCGCCAAGGAGGCCCAGAAATGAGCTTTGTCCACCTGCATTTGCATACGGAGTACAGCCTCCTGGACGGCGCCTGCCGCATTGACGGTCTCATGGACCGTGTAAAGGAACTGGGCCAGACCGCCGTAGCCATTACGGACCACGGGGTCATGTATGGATGTATCGATTTTTATAAAGCCGCCAAGGCAGCCGGCATCAAGCCCATTATTGGCTGTGAGGTCTATCTGGCCCGCCGGCTCATGTCCGACCGGGTCCACGGCATCGACAATGACCCTTACCATCTGGTCCTTTTGTGTGAGAACCGCCGGGGCTATGAAAACCTCTGCTATCTGGTGTCGGAAGCCAATATCCATGGCTTTTATGGAAAGCCCCGGATAGATTTAGACCTGCTGCGGGAGCATCATGAGGGCCTTATTGCGCTCTCTGCCTGTCTGGCGGGTGCGGTGCCTCAGTACCTCATGAACGAGGACTATGAAGGGGCAAAAAACTATGCCCTGACTCTGTCGGAGATTTTCGGGGAAGGGAACTTCTACCTGGAACTGCAGGACCACGGCATTGCCGAACAGCGGCCCGTGAATCAAGGAATTCTTCGCCTTGCCCGGGAGACGGGACTGCCTCTGGTTGTCACCAACGACGCCCACTACCTCCGGAGGGAGGACGCGGTGATGCAGGACGTTCTGCTGTGCATCCAGACGGGCAAGACTGTGGACGACCAGAACCGTATGAAATTCGAGACCCAGGAATTCTACCTCAAGAGCGAGGAAGAGCTTCGGGCCCTGTTTCCCGAATGCGGCGAGGCGCTGGAGAATACCGCCAAAATTGCCGACCGCTGCAATCTGGAATTTACCTTCCACGAATATCACCTGCCCGCATTCCCGGTGCCCAAGGGGTACACCAACGAGGGCTATTTCCGGGAGCTGTGCATGAAAGGATTCCGGGAGCGCTACCCGGAGGAACCTCCGGAGTACCTTGAGCGGCTGGAATATGAGATGGGCGTCATCAGCCGCATGGGGTATGTGAACTACTATCTCATTGTCTGGGACTTCATCCACTACGCCAAGTCCCAGGGCATCCCCGTGGGTCCCGGCCGTGGCTCCGGCGCGGGCTCTATTGCGGCCTACTGTATGCACATCACCGAAGTGGACCCTATGAAATACGCCCTGGTCTTCGAGCGATTCCTGAACCCGGAGCGGGTGAGTATGCCGGATTTTGATACGGATTTCTGTCAGGAGCGCCGGGGCGAGGTCATTGACTACGTCATGGACAAATACGGCTCCGACCATGTGGCCCAGATTGCCACCTTCGGCACCATGGCCGCGAGAGGCGCCATCCGGGATGTGGGCCGTGCCCTGAATTTCAGCTACGCCGAGACAGACGTGGTGGCCAAGCTGGTCCCCGGAACGCCCCATATCACCCTGGAAGAGGCATTGCAGGTCAGCCCCAAGCTGAAGGAAATGTACGATGGGGACCTCCGGGTGAAAAAGCTTATTGACACTGCCCGCAGCCTGGAAGGTATGCCAAGAAATGCCTCCACCCATGCCGCCGGCGTGGTCATCACTGCGGACCCGGTGTGTACCTATGTGCCCCTGTCCCGGAACGACGATACCATTGTCACCCAGTACACCATGACCACCATCGAGGAGCTGGGCCTTCTCAAAATGGACTTCCTTGGCCTGCGGAACCTGACGGTCATTCGGGATGCGGAGGAACAGATTCAGCGGTTCCAGCCGGATTTCGACATTGCCAAAATCCCCGACGACGACCCGGAGACCTTCCGGATGCTGACGGAGGGCAAAACCCAGGGCGTGTTCCAGCTGGAATCCACAGGCATGACTGGAGTCTGCGTCAATATGAAGGCCAGCTCCATCGAGGACATCACGGCCATCGTGGCCCTCTACCGTCCCGGCCCCATGGATTCCATTCCCAGATTTATTGCCAACAAGCTGGACGCCCGAAAAGTCACCTACAAGACGCCCCTTTTGGAGCCTATTTTGAAAGTCACCTACGGCTGCATTGTCTACCAGGAGCAGGTCATTGAAATTTTTCGGTCCCTGGGCGGTTACACCATGGGTCAGGCGGACAACATCCGCCGGGCCATTTCCAAGAAAAAGATGAAGGTCATCGCAGAGGAGCGGAAGGTCTTCGTCTATGGTGACCCTGCCCAGAATATCCCCGGCTGTATCGGCCACGGGGTCAGCGAAGCCGTTGCCCAGTCCATTTACGATGAAATCGTGGACTTTGCCAATTACGCCTTCAACAAGGCCCACGCGGTGTGCTATGCCGTGGTGGCTTATCAGACGGCCTATTTAAAGTGCCACTATCCGAAGCAGTATATGGCGGCCCTCATGACCTCGGTCATCGACTCCGC
>DVJG01000221.1 GCA_018710805.1 Candidatus Faecousia faecipullorum | reverse complement strand
GGGTCATATCGTGCAGAAGGATGATGTCCCCGTCCTGCACATGGCCCAATATGGCTTTCTCAACCGCCGCCGTATCCTGGGTGGCCCAGTCCCTGGGGTCCACGGACCAGCCCAGAATGGACAGCTCTCTCGCCTGGGCCACCTGCCGGACAGCGTCGCTCATGACTCCCCCGGGGGGCCGCAGGAAGGTGGGATGGCATCCCTTAGGCAGAAGCGCGGAGGTATCCATGATCTCCTGGGCGATGTCCCGGCGGCTCATGTCCTTCATATTTTTGTGGGTGTAGCCGTGAAAGCCGATTTCGTGGCCCTCGTCGAACATGCGCTGGGTCAGCTCCGGATACTGCTGTACCCGGTAGCCGCAGAGAAGAAAGGTGGCCTTGACGCCCCGGTCGTAGAGTCCGTCCAGAAGCATCCGGGTATATCGCCCGGAGGGGCCGTCGTCAAAGGTCAGGGCCACATATTTGAGCTCTTCCAATCCTTTTGCGGGAAGCGCCCCAGGAAACACCAGGCCGAGCACCAAGAAAAAAACCATCAACCGCCGCATAAGACCACTTCTCCTCTCTTTTTGTAAGGCCTGTTCCCCAGGGGAAAACGGCTCCAAACTTTATTTGACGCGGGGGGCAAAATAGGATATACTATAAACAAAGATGGAGGCTGCCCCTATGAATATCTGCTGTCCCATATGCGAAGAACAACTGAACAGAGGACCTCGGACCTGGACCTGTCCCAGGGGACACAGCTTTGACGTGGCCCGCCAGGGATATGTGAACCTGCTGCCCGTTTCTCAGAAGCACTCATTGCACCCCGGAGACACCCGGGAGCAGGTTTTGAGCCGCCGGGCTTTTTTGGAGGGCGGCTTTTACGCCCCTATCGCCCGGACCCTTATAGACACCGCAAAAAAATACGGCATCACCGGGGAACTTCTGGATTTGGGATGCGGCGAGGGGTACTACTGTACCCGGCTGGCAGATGCCTTGGGGCTGACCCTTACGGGGCTGGACATCTCCAAAGAGGCGGTCCGGGCCGCCGCCGGGACCTATAAGGGACCAACCTGGCTCTGTGCCACTGCCGCCCGCATCCCGGCGGCGAACCACAGCGCGGACCTGATTACCAGTCTCTTCGCGCTGACGGTGCCCGAGGAATTTCGCCGGGTTTTGAAGGAAGACGGTTTCTTTTTTCAGGTCCTGGCTGCCCAGGATCATCTGCTGGGCCTGAAGTCCATAATCTATGACCGTCTGGACCTGAAGGAAAAAGACACCGTGCCGGAGCTTCCCGGCTTTTGTCGGGTGGAATCCATTCCCATCCGCTTTTCTTTCACCGTAGAAGGGGCCCAGGTGCAGAACCTGCTTTCCATGACCCCCCACGTCTACCGCATAGGAAAAGCGGGGGCGGAGCGGCTTGCCGCTGCAAGTACCCTCACGGACACCGCCAGCTGCGTTCTCAATGTGTTCCGGCCTTCTTAAATTGCCCCGGCAGGACGGAACTATCACTGGAAAATTGTCGAAGAAGAGGGAAATTTGATGCTTCAAAGAATTCAAGGCATTTGTGATAAATATGAAGAGCTCTGCGTCCGGTCGGAACAGCCGGATTTTTACGCCGACCCCCAGAAGGCCGCCAGGCTCCTGCGGGAGAAGAACGACTTGGAGCCCATTGTGACCTGCTATCACCGCTATCGGCAGGCCGAGGCCGAAATGGCCGAGGCCCAGGAGCTCATGAGCGACCCGGAAATGAAGGAATTCTGCCAGGAAACCTATTCGGACGCCAAGGCCATGAAGGAAAAGCTCTGGGACGAACTGCAGATTCTGCTTCTTCCCAAAGATGTCAACGACGAAAAAAGCGTCATTGTGGAAATCCGCGGCGGCGTGGGCGGCGAGGAGAGCGCCCTGTTTGCCCACAGCCTGTTTCGGATGTACACCATGTTCGCCGCCAAAAACGGCTGGACCGTGGAGCTTATGAACTACAGCGAAACGGAACTGGGAGGCGTCAAGGAAGCGGACTTCGTCATCAACGGCCGGGGGGCCTATTCGAGAATGAAGTATGAGTCCGGGGTCCACCGGGTCCAGCGGGTGCCGGAGACGGAATCCGGCGGCCGGGTCCACACCTCCACCGCCACCGTGGCGGTGCTTCCGGAAATGGAAGCGGCGGACGTGCAGATTAACCCCGGGGATATTGAGATGCAGGTCTACCGGGCCAGCGGCGCCGGCGGCCAGCACGTGAACAAAACCTCCTCCGCCGTGCGGCTCATCCACAAGCCCACGGGCCTGGTGGCCGCCTGCCAGGAAGAGCGGAGCCAGGTGCAGAACCGGGAAAAGTGTATGCGGATGCTGGCCAGCAAGCTCTACGAAATCGAGCAGGAAAAGCTGAATTCCGCCGTCACCGGCCTGCGCCGGAGCCAGGTGGGCACGGGTATGCGCAATGAGCGCATCCGGACCTACAACTTCCCCCAGGGCCGGGTCACGGACCACCGGGTGAACCTGACCCTCTATAAAATCGACGCCGTCATGGACGGGGACCTGGACGAGCTCATTAACGCCCTGGCCAGTGCAGACCAGGCGGAGAAGCTCAAAAACGCACAATCGTGAACGCAGCCCATGGAAATCGCTGCCAAAGATAAAGAGGACAAGCTATGACCTACATCACCAACTCCCCAGCCGAAACCGAGGCTCTGGGGGAAGCGCTGGGGAAAATCCTTCCGGCCGGCACGGTGCTGGCCTATTTCGGGGACCTGGGCGCGGGGAAAACCGCCTTCACCCGGGGCCTGGCCCGGGGTTTGGGCTATCAGGACGCCGTTACCAGCCCCACCTATACCATTGTCAATGAGTATCTGGGCGGGCGGCTTCCCCTGTTCCACTTTGACATGTATCGGCTCCGGTCCGCCGAGGACCTGTGGGACATCGGCTGGGAGGACTACCTGGACCGGGGAGGCGTGTGCGCCGTAGAGTGGAGCGAAAACGTCCGGGAGGCCCTGGAAGGGGCCGTTACGGTGGATATTCAGCGGCTCTCGGAGAACAGCCGCCGCATTACCCTGGAAGGAGGGGATTTCCTTGCTGATCTTAGGCTTTGAAACATCCGCCAAGGCCGCGTCTGCGGCGCTGACCCAGGACGGAACGCTCCTGGGCGAAAGCTACCAGAATACGGGCATGACCCACAGCCAGACCCTTCTCGTCATGGCCCAGGACCTTTTAAAGCAGTGCGGGAAATCCGTTTCGGAGCTGGACGCCGTGGCGGTTGCCAAGGGGCCCGGGTCCTTCACCGGGGTCCGCATCGGCGTTTCCGCAGCCAAGGGCCTGGCCTGGGGAAGGGAAATGCCCTGCTTCGGGGTGTCCACCCTGGAAGCCATGGCCGTGAGCCTGGGCCCTTGGCAGGGCTATGTGTGCCCGGTTATGGACGCCCGACGGAGCCAGGTGTATAACGCGCTGTTTTATGTAAACTCCGGGGAGCTCCGGCGGGTGAAAGAGGACCGGGCCATTGCCCTTTCCGACCTGGCATCGGAGCTGAAAGAGCTGGAGGGCCCCATTTTCCTGGTGGGCGACGGCAGCAGCCTGACATATAAAACCCTGTCCGGACAGATTCCGAACCTGGTCCTGCCTCCGGAGCATCGGATGCACCAGCGGGCCGTGGGGGTTGCCCTGGCGGCGGAGAAAAAAGCCGCCGCAGGAGAAACGGGAGACGCCAACGCCCTGACCCCCAACTATCTGCGCCTGAGCCAGGCCGAACGGGAGCGGCTGGAAAAGCAAAACGTTACCCCATGAAGCGAAGCCTCATTTCAATATAGAGAAAGACAAAGGAGAAAACAACATGGCAAACGTACACGTCATCGATCACCCTCTGATTCAGCACAAGCTGGCCATTCTTCGCAGCAAGGACACCCCGGTGAAGGAATTCCGGGAACTGGTTGGCGAGATTGCGGGGCTGATGTGCTATGAGGCCACCCGGAACCTGCCCACGGAGGAAGTCACCGTGGAGACCCCTGTGGCAACCGCCAAGTGCCGGATGCTGGCGGGCAAGAAGCTGGCCATCGTGCCCATCCTCCGGGCGGGCCTTGGCATGGTGGACAGCATGGTAGCCCTGATTCCTTCGGCGAAGATCGGCCACATTGGCCTGTACCGGGACCCCGAAACCCATAAGCCTGTGGAATACTACTGCAAGCTTCCCGAGGATGTGGGCAACCGTGTGGTGTTTGTGGTGGACCCCATGCTGGCCACAGGGGGCAGCGCCATTGCGGCCATTGACTTCCTCAAGCAGCACGGCTGCCGGAACATCGTCATGATGAACATCATCGGTTGCCCCGAGGGCGTGAAGGCGGTACAGGAGGCCCACCCCGACGTGGAGGTCTACCTGGCTGCGGTGGACGAGCGCCTGAACGAGCACGCCTACATCGT
>DVJG01000220.1 GCA_018710805.1 Candidatus Faecousia faecipullorum | reverse complement strand
AGGAAAAGCTGTCGCAGGGTTTTAAAAATACAGCCACTTTGCCGCCCTTCCGGGATTCGGCAATACAGTATTTGCTGAGGTTTGCCCCGGAGAAGGGGGAGAACCGGAAATCTCTTTCCACTTCCTCGGCGGTTTCAAACACCGCCGGAGTCAGATCATAGAAAAATTCACCGGATTTCCAGCCGAGAACACGGTCTACGGTGCCGCTTTTCAGAAGCTCTATGGCTTTCTTTTTCAGTCTTTCCTGCATCGCAGATCCTCCAATCTCCGGTTGGGCCCCAGCTTTCGCACGGTCTCCACAAAGTCCTGCATGGTGGCGGCGAATTTCGCGCCTTCGGCAGCGGAGACCCACTCCACTTTGGTGCGCTCTTTTTCAATGCCCAGATAGTCCAGCAGGGAGAAGAGCAGGGTCATGCGCCGACGGGCGTAGTAGTTGCCTGTGGTGTAGTGACAATCTCCGGGGTGGCAGCCGCAGAGAATCACCCCGTCGGCTCCCCGCTGAAAGGCCCGCAATACGAACATGGGATTCAGACGGCAGGAACAGGGAATCCGGATGATTTTCACATCGGCAGGGTATTGGAGCCGATTGGTCCCCGCCAGGTCCGCCCCTGCGTAGGAGCACCAGTTGCAGCAGAACGCCACAATGGTGGGTTTAAAATCTTCATTCAACGGCATATGGCATCCACCTCCGCCAGGATTTGTTTGTTGGAAAAGCCTTTCAGGTCCATGGCCCCCGAGGGACATGCCACGGTGCAGGCGCCGCAGCCCTGGCATACGGCGGGATTCACCTGGGCCACCCGACGGCGCAATGTGGTCCGGTTCGGTCCCCGGAAGTCCTTCTCTGCATAAGTAATGGCGCCGTAGGGGCAGACCTTCTCGCAGGAGGAACAGCCGTTGCACATCCATTCGTCAGGCTGGGCAGTGCAGGGATTGCAGGACAGATGGTCCTTTGCCAACAGCCCGATGACCTTCGCCGCGGCGGCAGAGGCCTGAGCCACAGTTTCGGGAATGTCCTTTGGGCCTTGGCAGGCGCCGGACAGAAAGATTCCAGCCGTGGGGCTCTCCACAGGCCGGAGCTTGGGATGGGCCTCGGTGAAAAAGTCGTTGGTATCCATGGAGGCCGTCAGCATGGTAGCCAGAGGCCGGGCGCTCTTGTCGGGCTCAATGGCAGCAGCCAGCACCACCATGTCTGCGTCAATATGCAGCTGCCGATTTCCAATCAAATCGGAGGCCTGGACTTTCAGAATCCCGTTTTGGGGCACAACTTTTCCCACCATGCCTTTGATGTAGTGGACGCCGTATTCCTCCACAGCCCGGCGATAGAACTCGTCGAAGTTTTTGCCCGGGGTCCGCACGTCGATGTAGAAGACGTAGACGTCGGTGTCTGGGTACTTTTCCCGACAAAGCATGGCGTGCTTGGCAGTGTACATACAGCAGATCTTGGAGCAGTAGGACTTTCCGCGGCTGTCGTCGCATCGGGACCCTACGCACTGGACGAAGACAATGGTGTGGGGGTGCTTTCCGTCCGAGGGACGGAGCAGGGTGCCGCCTGTGGGTCCCGCTGCATTCATAAGCCGCTCGAATTCCAGAGACGTCACCACATCGGGGCTCTGGAAGTAGGCAAATTCGCCGTAGCGATCCAGCTTGATGGGTTCAAAGCCTGTGGCCACCACAATGGCACCGTAGGTTTCTTCGATTATCTGGTCCCGCTGCTGATAGTCAATGGCCCCTGCGGTGCAGACCTTGGAGCAGACACCGCACTTGCCGCTTTTGAGCATGGTGCAGTAATTCGGGTCAATGGCTGCAACTTTGGGTACCGCCTGGGCAAAGGGAATGTAGATGGCCCGGCGGTTGTCGAGGCCCAGGTTAAATTCATTGGGTACTTTCTTTTGGGGGCATTTCTCAGTGCACAGGCCGCACCCGGTACACTTGGTTTCGTCCACATATCGGGCTTTCTTTCGGATGCTGACCTGGAAATTGCCTACAAAGCCCTTCACGGACTGCACTTCACTATAGGAATAGATGGTGATGTTCTCATTCTGAGCCGCGTCCACCATTTTTGGGGTCAGAATACAGGCGGCGCAGTCCAGGGTGGGGAAGGTCTTGTCCAGCTGGGTCATTTTCCCGCCGATGGTGGGCTTTTTTTCCACAATGTCCACGGGGAAGCCTGCCTCCGCAATGTCCAGGGCTGTCTGGATGCCCGCAATGCCGCCGCCGATGACCAGTGCCCGCTTTCTCACGGGGCTCGTTCCGGCGGTTAAGGGCGTGTTCAGCTGGACTTTGGCAATGGCGGCGCGGCCTAAGATCACAGCCTTTTCCGTGGCAGTAAGCTTATCCTTGTGAATCCAGGAGCACTGCTCCCGAATGTTGGCAATTTCCAGCATATAGGGGTTCAGACCTGCTTTTTCCACGGTTTTGCGGAAGGTATTCTCGTGCATCCGGGGAGAGCAGGAGCAGATGACGACGCCGGTGAGCCGGTGTTCCCGGATGGCATCCTGGATGAGCTCCTGGCCCGCCTGGGAGCACATATATTGGTAGTTTGCGGAAAAGACCACCCCGGGTTCCTGTCCCAGGGCCTCCGCCACTTTCTCTACGTCCACCGTGGCGGCAATGTTGCTGCCGCACCAGCAGACGAAAACGCCGATTCTTTGCATCCTGCCGCCTCACTTTCTGTATTTCCGGAAGGCACTGGTGATGGCCTGCTGGGGAAGATTCTCATCCAGCTTCCCCGGGACCATGTCCGGAGTCATGTGGTCCCCGCCCTGTTTTCTCAGGGCCAGGGTGCGGACCGCCTCAATGAGCCTGGCGGGCTCCACGCTTCTGGGGCACCGTTCCACGCAGGCAAAACAGCTGAGGCAGTAGTACATACCTTTGGAATTCAAAAGCTCATCAATACGGCCCGTTTCCACCATGTCCACAAACTGATGGGGATGGTATTCCATTTCGTCAAACGCCGGACAGGCGGCGGTACACTTGCCGCACTTCATGCACTTTCGGGGGTTTACGCCGGATATTTCTTTAATCACATCAAGCATTCAATCCACCCCCAGTGCCTTTGCCAGAAGCTCCGTAAAATACATCACGGGAAGCCCATCCGTGGCGTTTTCCCGCAGGTTGTACATACAAAGGGGACAGGCGGTGATGAGACATTCCGCCTCCTGGGATTTGGCATTTTCCATAATTTTGTCCACTTGCTTTCTGGCAAAGTCCCGGTTTTCCATGGTGCAGTAGCCGCCGCAGCAGGCGTTCCGCAGGGCATAGATTACGGGCTCGGCTCCAAGGGCACGGATGAAGTCCTCTAAAATGCAGGGGTTTTCCGGGTCGTCAAAGCCCATTTCCTTCCCAGGCCGGAGCAGAAGACAGCCATAGTAGGCCCCAATTTTTTTCCCTGTAAGGGGGTTGCTGACAGCCTTCGCCACCTGGTCAAAGCCCACCCGGTCCCGAAGAACTTCCAGATAATGCAAAACCTTGGTCTCCCCGGCGTAGGGTGTGTCCAAATTCAAGTACCGCGCAACCTTGTCCCGGATGGCAGCATCTCTCTGCATATCACCGTTGACCCGCTTGATCACGTGGTGGCAGGCGGAACAGAGGGTCACCAGGTCCTGCCCTTTTTCCTTTGCCGCCATAAGGGCCCGGACGGAAGAAAGTCTGGTGGCAATCTCATCCTTTGCCATGGGATATACGGCTCCGCAGCACTGCCAGGCGGGCAGCTCTTCCAGAGCGAAGCCCAGCTTCTCTGCGGCTGCCCGGCCATAAACGTCCAGGTCCCGGCCTTTGTTTTTCAGGGTACAGCCCGGGAAGTAGGAATATGTCATAGGGGCCTCCTTTACACCATCTGCTCGGGATGGAACACCTCGTCAAATCTTTCAGGGGTCAAGAATCCCAGCTTCACACAGGCTTCTTTCAGGGAGATATTCTCTTTATAGGCAAGCTTCGCGGTTTTTGCCGCGTTTTCATAGCCAATGTAGGGATTCAGCGCCGTTACCAGCATGAGGGAGTTGTGGAGATTGTGTTCCATTTTCTCCCGGTTGGCCCGGATACCCACGGCACAGTTTTGATTGAAGGATTCCATGGCCTCGCTGAGAAGCCGTGCCGATTGCAGGAAATTGTAGATGCACACAGGCATGAAGACGTTCAGCTCAAAATTGCCCTGGCTGGCTGCCATGCTCACCGCCACGTCGTTTCCCATGACCTGCACTGCCACCATGGTCACAGCCTCGCACTGGGTGGGGTTGACCTTACCGGGCATAATGGAGGAGCCGGGCTCATTTTCAGGAATGGAAATTTCTCCCAGACCATCCCGGGGACCGGAGGCCAGCCACCGCACGTCGTTGGCGATTTTCATCAGGTCGCAGGCCAGGGCTTTCAATGCCCCGTGGGCGAAGACCAGCTCGTCCTTGGAGGTCAGAGCGTGGAATTTGTTGGGGGCCGTGGTAAAGTCCTTCCCGGTGAGCTGGGACACGGCCTTTGCTACGGTTTCGTCAAAGCCCTTAGGGGCGTTGAGGCCTGTGCCCACGGCAGTGCCGCCCAGGGCCAGCTCTTTCAGCACAGGCAGAGCCAGCAGAAGCATTTGCTTGTCCCGTTCCAGACTGGTCCGCCAGCCGGAAATCTCCTGGGGGAAGGTAATGGGGGTGGCGTCCTGCAGGTGGGTCCGGCCGGACTTTACCACGCCTTCATGCTCCGCTTCCAGCCGGGCAAAGGTGGCGGTGAGGTGGTCAATGGCGGGAATGACCCGGTCCTCAATGGCGCAGACTGCGGCGATGTGCATGGCCGTAGGGAAGGTGTCGTTGGAGGACTGGGACATATTGATGTCGTCGTTGGGGTGCAGCAGCTTCTTTCCGGCCAGCTCGTTGCCTCTGCCAGCAATGACCTCGTTGGTGTTCATGTTGGATTGGGTGCCGGACCCGGTCTGCCAGACAACCAGGGGGAAATGGTCGTTTAAGGAGCCGGAAATGACCTCATCGCAGGCCTGGGAAATGGCGGCGAGCTTCTCGTCGGTCATTTTTTCCGGCTTTAATTCATGGTTTGCCATGGCGGCGGCCTTTTTGAGGATGCCGAAGGCATGGGTAATTTCTCTGGGCATGGTTTCGATGCCAACGCCAATGGGGAAATTCTCATGGGAGCGCTGGGTCTGGGCGCCCCAATATTTGTCGGCAGGCACCCGGACCTCGCCCATGGAGTCGTGTTCCATGCGGTATTCCATATTAAATCTCCAATCCCTTAATGATTTCTTTCAGCTTGCTGGCACTCAGCTGCAATTTCGCCACTTCCTCATCGGTGAGGTGGTTGAGAATCTTGCCGCGAACGCCGCTCTTATCCACCAGCACCAGGGTGGAAAGGCACACGTCGTCCACGCCGTATTCGCCGTGCATCATGGTGGACACGGTGAGGGCGGTACCTGCGGTGTTTTGCAGGCACTTGCACAGATGGCACACGGACATGGCCACGGCGTAGAAGGTGGCGCCCTTGGCCTTAATAACCTGGCCGCCGGAGGTCTTCACGTACTGCTCCACTTCTTCGTAGTCCTGATTCCAGCGGATCCGGTCATGGTCGGGAGAATTGGCCTTGTAGACGTCGATGTGGTTATTGGCAATGTGAACCAGGGACCAGGGCACGAAGGAGGAATCTCCGTGCTCGCCGTAGACGTGGGCGTGGACGTTCTTGGCGCTGATATAGAAGCGTTTGGCAAGCTCGGACTGTAGGCGGCTGGTGTCCAGAATGGTGCCGGAGCCGATGATCTGTTTCTCCGGCAGGCCGGAAATTTTGTGGAACACATAGGTCAGAATGTCCACCGGGTTCGATACCAGCACATAGATGGCCTTGGGGGCCACGGGGACAATCTGGGAGGTGATGTCCTTGAGAATGTCCACATTGGTCTGGGCCAGCTCCAGCCGGGACTGTCCGGCTTTTCTCGGCAGGCCAGAGGTGATGATGACGATGTCGGAATCCTTGGCATCGTCATAGTCGCCGGAGCGGACAATGGTGGGGGAGAAGAAGGGAGCGCCTTGGTAGATATCCATGGCCTCGCCGAAGGCTTTGACCTTGTTGATGTCGATCATGACGATTTCCGAGGCAATGCCCTGGATCATCAGGTCGTTGGCGATGGTGGAGCCGACACTTCCGGCACCGATGACGGTAATTTTACTCATAGTAACTACTCCTTTACCAAACGGGATGTGGACGGACGGACATGCAGAAAAAGAACTATCAGGAAAATTTTTAATCAATATTTCCTTATCGATTAAATTATATCAATTAGAAGGCGGATTGTCAAGAAGCATATTTGACTTTTAAAAAATTTTTTGAGAAGGGGCGTAAATGGTGTATTATATTTGCTTTTTTCGATAAGTGTGCTATAATATAAAACAAAACAATTCCTGCGGAAGCAGGCCACGGAAAGGGCTGAGAAGCCCACGAGTCGGTCACTGTAAAGCTCCTTTGGGGAGATAAGTCAGGTCGTGGTCAATGATCCCATTGCCGAAACCGATGGGGTACGCTTGCTTTCCGCACAGATTTCTGTGCGGCTTTTTTATGCCGCGAAAGGAGCTTGTATGCGTTTTTCCTCCTTCCGCATTACCTTCAGCGCTGTGCTTATGTGGGCGCTGCTGATGCTGGGACTGATCCTGAATGTGAATATCGGAGCTGTGCAGATTCCGGTATCCCAGATTTTTTCTGACCTGTGGCAGGGAATTTGGCTGCTGCTGAGAAAAGATTCCGCGTTTGAGACGTTTTTGACCAGTTCCACCAATGTGCGAATTCTCTTCAGCATTCGTCTGCCTCGTATGCTGCTGGCAGCAATTTTAGGCGGCGCTCTGGCGGTTTCTGGTTTCCTGCTCCAATCCTTTTTCCGCAACCCCATTGCCGGACCCTTTGTGCTGGGTATTTCTTCCGGGGCAAAGATGATTGTGGGCATTACCATGATATTCCTGCTGCCCAGTATTGCGTCTATGAATACCATGGTCATGGTTCTGGCGGCTTTTATAGGCTCTCTTTTGGTGACGGGACTGGTGCTGCTGTTTGCGCAGAAAGTGCAGAATATGTCCATGCTGCTGGTCATCGGCATTATGGTCAGCTACATCTGCGGAGCGGTCACGGACTTCTGCATCACCTTTGCGGATGACCAGAATATCGCCAACCTCACCACCTGGTCCATGGGCAGCTTTTCCGGTGCCAGTTGGAGTGCCGTTGGGTATTCTGCGGCAATCTGCTTTCTGGCCACGGGACTGGCATGGCTTTTGTCCAAGCCCATTGGGGCCTACGCACTGGGAGAAGGCTATGCACAGAGCCTGGGTATCCATGTGAAAACCTTCCGGGTAAGTCTGATTCTGCTGTCCAGTTTGCTGTCCGGCTGTGTGACGGCTTTTGCAGGGCCCATTTCCTTTGTAGGCATAGCCATTCCCCATATTACCAAAAGCCTTCTGAAAACCTCCCGCCCTGCCGTGGTGATTCCCATGTCCTTTCTGACTGGTGCGGTTTTCTGCATCTACTGCGACCTTCTGGCGAGGACAGCATTTTCTCCCATGGAGCTGGCAATCAGCACGGTCACCTCTGTATTCGGAGCGCCGGTGGTGATCTACATGATGGCAACGAGAAAGGGGCAAAGGCAATGAGCTATCTGGAAACAAAGGAGCTTTCCGTAGGGTATCATGGGAATATTCTGATTCACGATATTAATATCCGCATTGAAAAAGGAAAGATATTGACCCTGGTGGGACCCAATGGTGCGGGCAAATCCACCATTCTCAAATCCATTACCCGGCACCTTCGCGCAATCAGCGGAAGTGTGTACGTCCAGGACCGGGATATGCACCGCTGGTCTGCCAAGGAAATGGCAACCCATTTGGCGGTGGTGCTGACAGACCGCATTCATCCGGAGCTGATGACCTGCCAGGAGCTGGTGGCCATGGGCCGCTATCCCCACACCAATGCCATTGGCAAGCTCACCGAGGAGGACCGGCAGAAGGTGGAAGAGGCGCTGGCCCTGGTTCATGGGGAGGAGCTGTCCGGACAGGACTTCGGAACCTTGAGTGACGGACAGAAGCAGCGCATTCTGCTTGCCAGAGCCATCTGCCAGGATACAGAGATTATTGTCCTGGATGAACCTACGGCGTATCTGGATATCCGATACAAGGTGGAATTCCTGGAAATTCTTCGGAAGCTGGCCCGGGAGAAGGGCACCACCATTATTCTGTCCCTCCACGAAATCGACCTGGCCTGCAAGATTTCCGACAAGCTGCTGTGCGTGAAAGGAGACCGCCTCTCCCTTTTTGGCGATCCGGAGGAGCTTTTGGGTGGGACCAATGCCAATCGCCTGTACGATATGGAAAAAGGAAGCTACAACCCCATTTTCGGCAGTGTGGAACTGTCCAAGCCGGAAGGGGCTCCGCGGGTCTTTGTGCTTGGCGGCGGAGGATATGGGATTCCGATCTATCGTCAGCTGCAAAAGTGGCAGATTCCCTTTGCCGCAGGCATTCTGTTTGAAAATGAGATTGACACCCAGGTTGCCAGAGATCTGGCATCGGCTGCACTTGTGGCTCCGGCATTTTCCCCCATTCCAGAGGCCATAGTTAAAGAGGCTTTTCACACCATGAAGCAAATCGGCGCCGTGCTGGATACCCATTGCCCCATAGGTCCGTTCAATGCCTGCAATGGGCGGCTGCTGGAGCTGGCAAAGGATGCCCAAATTCCCATATTTCATCACCCCGAAGAACTATAAATAATCCCCGCCCAGTCTGTCAGCGCAGGCCGGGCGGGGAGCTATTATGGTCGGTTCTTTTGCTTCTTCCAGGGGAGAAGCGCCCTGCCATGGTGGGATATCCATCCCACCATGGCAGCGGGATGCCGTGCCAAGGGGGCAGGCGCAGCACCAAACTGAAGCAGGTCATCACTCCTGCACAGCCGCTGGGGCGGTTTCCTATCCTGGCAGACGCCGCAAATACCTTGTATTTAGGCAATGCTCAGAACCTGAGGAAGGATAAACGGGTCAATCAGCTGTTTTCCACCGGAAGAGGATTGGAAACGCTGATTCTGTGGTCATACCAGGTGCCCTTCTTACCCAGGGTAGCCAGGTCAAAGTCTGCGCCGATGTAAGGAACGGGAATGTCGAAGCCATGAACTTCCTCGGTCAGTCCGTCGGGATAGGTCACGGTGTCCACAGTGTGTTCAATCAAACCCTCGGGATGCTTTTCTGCATCGGCAGCCAGACCGGGGAAGACGGTGAGGTACCCGGTTCCGCTGAGAGACACGTGGAGGGTCATAACGCCGTTTTCAACCGTCAGGGTGCCCTTGCCGTCGCAGGCTTCGCTGACATGGAACATAGCGCTGTCGGTGTTGAAGTCCACGGTATAAACGCCGTCTTCCAGCGTTCCGCAGATGGCTTCGGCGGTGTGGGCAACATAGAGCTGCTGCACAGCGGCAATGCTGCCGAGGCCGGAAATCTGGCAATCCACGCTTTCAAACTTTCCGGACGCCAGGAACAAACGCTTCCAGGAATCCTCATCGTCACCGGCCATGTCGTTTTCTGCATGGTCACCGGCCACCACCATCAGGGGACGGAGAACGACTTTACTGTAACCGCCAGCGGCAACGGCTTCCATTACATGTTCAACGGCTGTCTCCTCAGGCTCGCCTTCCACAGTGCCGATAAACACGTTGTCATAGCCGAGAGTGGCCATCTGGGTGGTCATCTGGCTGTAGGTGACCTTGGCGTTGTGGGAAGTGCCGTGGCCCATAAGGACAAAAGCGGCACCGTCTGCGGCAGCTTCGTCCAGGGAAGCGTATCCGGCATTGGCAACGGCGTCGGCCACCACATACTGTGCAACGGCCTGCTTGTCTGCATTGATGACGGTGGCATCAGTGCCTACAGGTCCCAGCAGAGGCTCGGCAATCCGCACGGTCTCAAACTGATCACGGCGGGCGTCGATGGCTTCGCACATTTCATCGTACTCAGCACCGTGCATCAGATGGGTGGGCTGAACCACCAGGTTCTTCACACCGTTTGCCACGGCACGCTCCAGGGCCTGGTCCATGTTGTCGATGAATTCGTTGTCACGGGCCTGGATGTGGTTGATAATGATCTGTGAGGTGAAGGCCCGGCGAATGGACCACTGAGGGAAGGCGGCAGCCAGAGCATCCTCAATACCTTTCAGGTCTGCCACACGGCTGCTATTGAAGCTGGTGCCGAAGGAGACCACCAGAATCTCGTTTTCCCCAATGTCATCCTGGTTCCGGGGGTCGTCCAGGGAGGCGTCGCCGGTGTCCCGTCCGAAGTAGTCATAGTCAGCGTACTTGCCTTCCACCAGAAGCTTCTGCTCCTCCGTCAGAGCGTCCCAGGCTTCCTTGGCGGCAGCGCACTGTGCGTCCGTCTCGTCAGTGCGCTTCTGCACATAAATGGTGTCGATGAGCTCGGCCACATGGGCAGCCAGTTCTTCGTCAGACAGCTCAGACTCCGGCTCAGTGGGGGTGGTCTCTGGGGCTTTGGTTTCGCTGGGGGCTTGGGTCTCGCCATTGGTGCCGCAGGCGGTCAGCATACTCGTCAGCATAACGGCAGCCAGCAGCAGTGCTAGTTTTTTTTTCATGTTGATTCCTCCAAATTTTTTATTTTTCAGGCTGTATCGCCGGAAAATCATCTTATTTTAACTGGTAGAGAAATGCCATTTTCTCTGGGGCGGTTCCCGTAAAAATCCGATGCATTTCTTCCATGACCGTACCCGGTCGGGTCATAT
>DVJG01000219.1 GCA_018710805.1 Candidatus Faecousia faecipullorum | reverse complement strand
TACAGAGCAAACACTTTTTGAAGGATCCGGGAATTGACATAAGCTGCGGCAGAAAAGTAGAAGAAGAACCACACATAGCCGATTCTCAGGCACACATCCGGTGCCAGGACCAGGACGCCCAGGGGCAGGGCGTTCACCAGGCAGACCAGGAGCGTCCGGGGCAGAAAGCCTACGGAGAGAAGCAGCGCGTTTTTTAAGGTCTGCCCCGCCGAGTTGCAGAACTGGCTTTGAAGGGGAAAGGCATAGCCGTAGAGAAAAGACAGCAGCACCAGCAGTACAATCCAGAGGTAGCTCACCATGCTCATCCAGCCTTTTTGGGGAAGCAGAATGCGGATGGCAAGCAGGCACAGCAGCTCCCCTACGAAAAGAAGCAGAAACAGTCCGGTGCCCTGTAAAAAGTTCGTCCGGAAGGAACGGAAATAGGTTTTTAGAATCCCCTCTTCCCGGTCCGTGCCCATGCGGAAGCACACGGCATACAGCGCCGAGGTGGCCGCGCCGATGGTAAAGATCGGCAGGCACGTGAGAAGATACAGCATATTCAGCACCGCAATGTCATAGATGCGGCTGAGCACCTGCATGAATTTTGAGTCAATGGAAAAAAGTCCCTGCATAATCTGCCTCCTTTGGGGTTTCTCTTAGTATACAAAACACAAAAGGGTTTTGCAAGAGCCGGGGAAGATTCTCTATTTTTTCAGAAAGCGCCAGGGTCTATCCTGGTCCTCCTGACTTGCATAGCCGATGCCCACCCGGCGGTCTGTGACCACCTGGCAGATGCAGCCGTCGTCCTCCACCCAGAGTTCCCCTTCCCCGGTGACATCGGCCCGGTTTTCAGCCCGGGTGATGCCCAGGTATTTGGTGAGCCTGCCTGGTCCTGGGAATCCCTCGCAGGCCCGGATAAGCACTGCTTCCGGCTCTCCTTCCTCTCCGGTGACCAGATTCAAAAGGTTATGAACCCCGTAGCACAGGTAGACATAGGCTGTGCCGGCCCGGCTGTATAGCACCTCGGTTCTTGGGGTCCTGCCTTTAAAGGCGTGGCAGGCGGTGTCATTTTCTCCGCAGTAGGCCTCTGTTTCCGTGATTCGCAGGCTCTGCCCCCGAAAATGGAGCACCTTTCCCACCAGGTCATGGGCCACCTCCAGGCAGGGACGGTGGTAAAAATCGTAGCCGAGTTTCATAAAAACCACTCCTTTTGTAGGATTATACCACAGCCCTTTGGAAACAACAAGGCATTTTCGCCATTTTCCCCACTATCCACGGGTAAGTATCCGGAATTTCTGGTGCTTTTTCCGATTGTAATTTTATCAGTAAAATGATACCATATTGTTTATTATAGACGTTTGTCTTTGTAATGCGGACGAATGGTGAGAAGGAGGAAGCAGAATGAAATACATCGTAGTCCTGGGCGACGGCATGGCCGACGAGCCTGTGGCAGAGCTGGGGGGGATGACCCCGCTGCAATTCGCCGCCACCCCCACCATGGACCGCCTGGCGTCCTGCGGGGAACTGGGCATGGTGCAGCACGTCCCCGAGGGCATGGCTCCGGGAAGCGACGTGGCTAACCTGTCGGTCATGGGATATGACCCCAGTGTCAACTTCTCCGGCCGATCTCCCCTGGAAGCCCTGAGTCTGGGGCTTTCTATGGAGCCCGACGACATCGTGTTTCGCTGTAATCTTGTGACTCTCACGGAAGAAGAGCCCTACGAAGAAAAGCGCATTCTGGACCACAGCGCCGGTGAAATCGCCACGGGCCATGCCGACATCCTCATGGACGCCGTTCGAGAACACCTGAACAGCGACACCTTCCAATTCTACACGGGCACCAGCTACCGCCACATTATGATTTGGAAGCACGGCCGCCTTTCCCGTTTGGAGCCGCCTCACGACCATCTGACGAAGGTCATCGGGCCCTATCTGCCAGCGGACCCTGTGCTCCGGAATATGATGAAGGAGAGCTTCGACTTCTTAAACGACCATCCTCTGAACGCGGCCCGGGCCGCCGCTGGAAAACACAAAGGGAACTCTCTTTGGTTCTGGGGGGCAGGCACAAAGCCCAACCTCCAAAGCTTCCAGGAAAAGACGGGTCTCAAAGGCGCCATGATTTCTGCCGTGGACCTGCTGAAGGGCATTGCCGTGGGCGCTGGCATGAAGGTATACCAAGTTCCCGGAGCCACAGGGTCCATTGACACCAACTGGGAGGGCAAGGCACAGGCCGCCATTCAGGCCCTTCTCAAAGACGGCTGTGACTTTGCCTACATCCATGTGGAAGCCCCCGACGAAATGGCCCACCAGGGTCTGGCGGCGGAGAAGGTCAAGTCCATCGAATACCTTGACAGCCGCATCATCGCCCCTGTGGTGAAGGCCCTGGCGGATGCCGGGGAAGACTATCGCATCCTTGTCCTGCCGGACCACCCCAATCTCCTGCGGCTTCGGACCCACACCGGGGACCCGGTGCCCTATTTACTTTACGACAGCAGAAAAGAGCGCAAGTCCATTGCCCACTATAACGAAATCGAGGCCAGACAGTCCGGAAATTTTGAACCTCACGGACACCGGCTCATAGCCCGATTCCTGGCAGGGAATGAATAGAGGAGGAAGAGAAAATGTCCAGAGTGTATAATTTTTCCGCCGGGCCGGCAGTGCTTCCCGAACCTGTTTTGCAGGAGGCCGCCGCTGAAATGCTTGACTACCGGGGCACCGGAATGTCCGTCATGGAGATGAGTCACCGTTCAAAGGCTTACCAAGCCATCATTGATGCGGCTGAGGCGGACCTGAGAACCCTCATGGGAATTCCGGAAAATTATAAGGTACTGTTTCTCCAGGGCGGCGCGTCTCAGCAGTTCGCCATGGTGCCCATGAACCTGATGAAAAACAAGGTCGCGGACTACATCATCACAGGCCAGTGGGCAAAGAAAGCCTGGCAGGAGGCGAAGCTGTATGGTCAAGCCAACGCCATTGCCTCTTCTGCCGACAAGACCTTCTCCTACATCCCCGATTGCCGGGATTTGCCCATCAGCCCCGACGCGGACTACGTCTATATCTGCGAGAACAACACCATTTACGGCACCAAGTTCCATGAGCTGCCGAACACCCGGGGCAAGGACCTGGTGGCGGACGTATCCAGCTGTTTCCTTTCTGAGCCCGTGGATGTGACAAAGTACGCCATGCTCTACGGCGGCGCCCAGAAAAACATCGGCCCTGCCGGCGTGGTCATCGCCATCATTCGGGAGGATCTGATTCGGGACGACGTGCTCCCGGGCACGCCAACCATGCTTCGTTACAAGACCCATGCAGACGCCGGCTCCATGTACAACACCCCTCCCTGCTATGGCATCTACATCTGCGGGAAGGTATTCAAGTGGCTGCTGGAAATGGGCGGTCTTCCGGAAATTCAGAAACGCAACCAAGAAAAAGCCGCAGTCCTCTATGATTTTCTGGACCAAAGCAAGCTGTTCCACGGCACCGTTGTCAAAAAGGACCGCTCTCTCATGAATGTGCCCTTTGTCACGGGGAGCACGGATTTAGACGCAAAATTCGTAGCCGCTGCCGCCGAAGCGGGCTTTGTGAACCTGAAAGGCCATCGGACCGTGGGCGGTATGCGGGCCAGCATCTACAACGCCATGCCCATGGAGGGCGTTGTCAAGCTGGTGCAGTTCATGGAGAAATTTGAGGCAGAAAACCGTTAAAAGCGGAAAAGAGGTAGGAAATATGTTCAAAATCCACTATTTGAATAAGATATCCCCCAAAGGTACGGCCCTTTGGACGGAAAACTATACCCTGACCGACGAAGCCCGCGCCGCCGATGCCATGCTGGTGCGAAGCGCCAGTATGCACGAGATGGAATTCTCCCCCAGCCTTCTGGCGGTTGCCCGGGCGGGAGCCGGGGTCAACAACATTCCTCTGACCTCCTGTGCAGACCAGGGCATCGTGGTGTTCAACACCCCGGGTGCAAATGCCAGCTCCGTGGTGGAGATGGCCCTCTGCGGCATGCTTCTGGCCAGCCGGGATGTGGTAGGCGGCATCAACTGGGTGCAGACCATTAAGGACAGCTCCGAAATTGCACGTCTTGTGGAGAAGGGAAAAGGACAGTTTGCAGGCCATGAAATCCGGGGCAAAAGCCTGGGCGTCATCGGCCTGGGCGCCGTAGGCGGCCCTCTTGCCAACGCCGCCCGGAGCCTCGGCATGACGGTCTACGGCTGTGACCCCTTCATCTCCATCGAGGCGGCCTGGCACCTGGACAGCCACATTATAAGGATCAACGACCGGGACACCCTCTATCGGGAGTGCGACATTATCACACTGCACACGCCCCTTCTGGAGGACACCAAGAAGATGATCAACGCCGAGGCCATTTCCAAAATGAAGGACGGCGTCATTATCCTGAACTTTGCAAGAGACCTTCTGGTGGACGACGCCGCCATGGCGGAGGCCCTGGCATCCGGAAAGGTTGCCCGATACGTCACGGACTTTCCAAACGAAAAAAACGCAAAGATGCCCGGCTGCATCGCCATTCCCCACCTGGGCGCCTCCACCGAGGAATCCGAGGACAACTGTGCCAAAATGGCCGTGCGGGAGTTGATGAACTACCTGGAAAACGGCAATATTGTGAACTCCGTGAACTATCCCAACTGCGATATGGGCGTCTGCCGGGCCGAGGGCCGCATTACCCTGCTCCATAAGAACATCCCCGGCTCTCTGGGCCGCTTCACCGCCGCCATTGCGGAAGAGAACATCAACATTGACGGCCTTATGAACAAAAGCCGCGGGGAATACGCTTACACCATGCTGGACCTGGACCATCACCCCTCGGACCAGGTGGTGGAGAATCTGAAAACCATCGAAGGTGTTCTGAGAGTAAGAATTGTCAAGTGATTCCCTGATGGAAATGGTCTTGACCACCCTGCCGTGCTGTGGTAAAATTTTCTCAGAACAAACCGGGGAATTCCTGGGGAAAGAGGGAAACGATATGAAAGATCAGAACTGTGGCTACTGCATGGGCGGGGAAATTCTCGCAGGGTTCGGCATCAAGATATGCGACCTCCAGGTTTCCCAGCTGATTCTCTTTAAGGAGCAGAGCCATCCCGGACGGGTCATTGTGGCCTACAAAGACCACGTCAGCGAGCTTGTGGACATCTCCCCTGCGGACCGGGCGGCATTTTTTGAGGACGTAGCCCGGGCGGCAGCGGCCATCCATAAGGCCTTCCATCCCGACAAGGTCAACTACGGTGCCTACGGCGACGGCGGCTGTCACCTGCACTTCCACATCGTACCCAAGTACAAGGACGCATTCGAGTGGGGCACGCCCTTCGCCATGAACCCCGGCAAGGTGTATTTAAGCGACACAGAATACGCCGAAATGATTCAGAAGATTAAGGACAATCTGTAAAAAATGGCCGCTCCCGGATTGGGAACGGCTATTTTTTTAGACTGTCAAAAATCCTCTTTGAGGCTTTTTGACAGGTGTTTTGCAGTCTCCTGCGTGCATAATTTGTCCCCCATGGGGGGACAAATTCCACACTTGGAGCCTGAGAAGTGTTTTCTGCCAGGTACACG
>DVJG01000218.1 GCA_018710805.1 Candidatus Faecousia faecipullorum | reverse complement strand
ATGTAGGTGCGGTACAGCTCCCCCACCATCCGCCATTCCGCAATGGCGGGCATTTCCAGAGCGGCCTGCTCCGGTTCCGGCTGGGGAGATTCAGGCTTGGGAGGTTCCGGTTTGGAGGGTGCCGGTTTGGGCGGCTCGGCGGCTTTGGGCGGTTCCTTGTGAGCCTGGGGCAAAACCACCGACTCATGCAGCAGACTGTCGGCCTGCCGCTGAATTTTGACGGCGGTAGCCGCTGCGGCGGCGGGGTTGGGCTGGGGAGCAGCCTGAACGGTGGCGGAGAAGGATTGATACTCCTGGGCGGTCATGGTGCGGAAGAAGCCGGCCTTCTTGACCGGGGCCCCGGCCTTTGGGGGAAGGGGCTTTGTTTCCGGGATGGTGGTGGGCTGGGGCTTGAATTTCACCTCGGGGCGGTCTACCTGGCGGTTTAAGGCCCCAAGGACCCCATAGTGCACGCAGTCAAATACGGCCTTCTCCGATAAAAACTTCACTTCCGTCTTTGCCGGGTGGACGTTCACATCCACGACGGCAGGCGGCAGGGTCAGATGGAGCACACAGGCGGGGAATTTGCCCACCATGAGCTGATTTCGGTAGGCCTCCTCCAAAGCGGCTGTCAGCAGCTTGGACTTTACCGGACGGTCGTTGACAAAAAAGGTCTGCATACTCCGGCTGGGCCGGGCATCCGTGGGCTTTGTGACGTAGCCTGTCAGGCTGTAATTTTCCCAACGGCTCTCCACGGGAACCATTTTGGCAAAGTCCCGGCCGTAAATGCAGTAGACTGCGGCCTGAAGCCCGCCGTTGCCCGGGGTTGCCAGAACCTGCTTTCCGTCCCGGAGGAACTGGAACGCCACCTCCGGATGGGCCAGGGCCTGCATTTCCACAGCGGCAGTAACCCGGGAGCCTTCCACGGTGTCGGATTTCATGAACTTCATCCGGGCGGGGGTGTTGAAGAACAGGTCCCGAATGATAATAGTGGTGCCGTCGGGGCACCCGGCCTCGCTCTGACTGAAAATCTGCCCGGCCTCCAGATGAAGGCTGGTGCCGGTGAGAGACCCGGCGGTTTTGGTCAGCAAATCGATGCGGCTGACGGAGGCAATGGCGGCCAGAGCTTCCCCCCGGAAGCCCATGGTGCCGATGGCTGCCAGGTCTTCGGCGGACTTCAGCTTGGAAGTGGCGTGGCGGCGGAAGGCAATGGCAGCGTCTTCGGGAGCCATGCCGCAGCCGTTGTCCGTAACCCGGAGAAAGGTCATGCCGCCGTCCCGGATTTCCACGGTGACCTTGGAAGCGCCTGCATCCACGGCGTTTTCCAGGAGCTCCTTCACCACGGAGGCAGGCCGCTCCACCACTTCGCCTGCGGCAATGAGGTTTGCAATATGGGGAGAAAGTTCCAGAATTTTCGGCATAAACTCACCTCAGTGTTCGGATACTTGCAAAATTGATCAGGGCGTGGACGACGATGGGGGCGGCGATGGTGCCGCCTTTTCCGTAGGCCCAGGCAAGGCACAGTCCGGCGGGAAGGTACTCAAGAACCGCCAGAGTCAGATTCAGGGGGCTGTAGATCTCGATATAGCCCAGAATGTGGACCAGGGCGAAGGCCGCCATGGAGACAAGGTAGGCTGCCCAGGGGGACCGGGAATGGAGGTTCCGGAAAATGAGCCCCCGGAAATAGCACTCCTCCACCGGCGGAGCCAAAATCACGGTGCTGAGGCCGGTGAGAAAGAAGCTCCCGCTTTCCATACTGGCGATGGCGGCGTCGTTGTAGTTTTGATAGTCTGGGGACAGCCGGGAGATAACGAACACCGTACAGATACGGCAGGCATAGTAGGCCGCCAGGCCCAAAATCACCGCCTGGCAGAAATAGGCCGGGTGCTCCATGACCTGACGGATGGATTTTCCCAGAAAGTCGTGGAAAATCAGAAGAACCGCCAGGAAATTCAGCAGGTAAAACAGAAAATTCAGCTCTGCGTCGTTTAAGGGATGGCTGAGTTTTCCGTTGCACCAGAAGAGAAGGGAGGGAAAAAACAGAAACTGGAAGGCCATATAGCCGAATCCGGCTATGGTCTCCTGGCCGCTGGGGCCGGGGCAAAGGGTGCGGTTTTTTTTCATAGTGTCAATCCAGCAATTTTTTCAGTTTATAGAGTTCGTTCATGGCCTCGATGGGGGTCAGAGTCTCCACGGAAATGGCGGAAAGGGCCGCCGCCACCCGCTGGCCCGACAGGTCCAGCAGACTTACCTGGTCCTCAGGCGCTTTTTGGGGCGCAGCCATGGGCGCCGGGCCGGCCTCTTCCAATTCGGTGAGGATTTCCCGGGCCCGGGAAATCACGGCATTGGGAATTCCCGCCAGCTTGGCGACCTCGATGCCGTAGCTGTCATCGGTGGCTCCCGGCACGATTTTCCGGAGGAAAATCATTTGGTCGCCCCGTTTTTTCACGGCGATGTTGTAATTTTTTACATTGGGGAGCTTATCTTCCATGGAAGAGAGCTCATGGTAATGGGTGGCAAAGAGGGTTTTTGCTCCCAGGCGCTTGGGGTTGGCGGCGTATTCCAGCACCGCCCGGGCAATGGCCATGCCGTCGTAGGTGGAGGTGCCCCGGCCGATTTCGTCCAGAATGAGCAGGCTCCTTGCGGTGGCGTATTTGAGAATGGAGGCCACCTCCGCCATTTCCACCATGAAGGTGGACTGACCGGAAGCCAGGTCGTCACTGGCACCGATTCTGGTAAACACCCGATCCACCAGACCGATTTCGGCGGACCTGGCAGGTACAAAGGAGCCCATCTGCGCCATGAGGACAATCAAGGCCACCTGACGCATATAGGTGGACTTACCTGCCATGTTGGGGCCTGTGATAATGCAAACCGTATCTTTTTCGGAGCCGATTTTCGTGTCGTTGGGCACGAACAGGGAATCTTTCAGCATGGCCTCCACCACCGGATGGCGGCCGTCGGTAATGGAAATTTCCCGGCCCAGGGTAATCTGCGGCCGGCAGTAGCCCCGCTGAACCGCCACGGAGGCAAGAGAGCAGAGGCAGTCCACTGCCGCCACGGCGGCGGCGGTCTGCTGGACCCTGGGGGCCTGCTGGGCCAAAAAGACCCGCAGCTCCGTGAAAATCTGATATTCCAGAGCCGTCAGGCGGTCCTTGGCTGTGAGGACCTGGTTTTCCAGCTCTTTTAGCTCCTGGGTGATGTAGCGCTCGCAGTTGGCAAGGGTCTGCTTGCGGATGTAGCTGGCAGGGACCTGGTCCATGAAGGACTTGGAAACCTCGATATAATAGCCGAACACCCGGTTAAAGCCAACTTTCAGGGTGCGAATCCCCGTCTTTTCCCGCTCGGAGGCTTCAATGGCGGCAATGGTGCCGCTTCCGCCCTCCATAATATCCCGAAGCCGGTCGGCTTCCATGCTTGCGCCTTTTCGGATGATGCCGCCCTCCCGGATGGTCAGCGGCGGTTCGTCCACAATGGTGGATTCAATGCGTTCGGCGCAGTCCGTCAGGGGGTCCATGGCTTCTTCCAGTTTTTTGAGCAAGGGCGCGGAGCACCCGGAAAGCTGGCCCTTTACCTCCGGCAGTGCCCGCAGGCCCCGGGCAAAGCCCAGAAGGTCCCGGGCGTTGACGGTGCCGGTGACGATTCTTGTCATGACCCGCTCCAGGTCGGTGACCTCTTTCAGGGCCTCTTCCAGCTCGCCGCGGACCATGACGGAATCCACCAGTTCCTCTACAGCCCCCTGACGGCGGGTGATCTCTCCCACTTCCAGCAGGGGCTTTTCCAGCCAGGACCGGAGCATTCGGCCGCCCATGGCGGTGTGGGTCTTGTCCAGAACCCAGAGAAGGGTCCCGCGTTTCTCCTTGGAGCGCATGGTCTCCGTAAGCTCCAGGTTCCGTCTGGCGTCCAGATCCAGCTCCATGAACTTTCCGGTGGTGTAATACCCCAGTTCCCGGATGTGCCGCAGGTCGTTTTTCTGCAGGGTCAGCAGCGTCTGCAGAAGTGCGCCGCCGGCGGTGATGACCTCGGGCATTCCCGCAATGCCAAGGTCTGCAAGGCTGTGACCAAAGTGGCGTTCCAGCAGTTCCTCTGCGCTTTCCAGAGAGAACTGCGCTGCCTTGCCCTCGTCCACACAGCAGTTCAGACGGTGAAACAGGGCGTCGCTGATGGTTTCGCCGTCGGTTCCTTCGCCGAAGCGCAGCACTTCGCTGGGGGCAAAGCGGCCCAGCTCCGAGACGACGCTCTGTTCCTCCGCGCAGGAGGTGGCGTAGAAGGCGCCTGTGGACACATCGCAGAAGGCCAGGCCGAATTTGCCGCCCTGGCCGTAAATGCAGGCCATGTAGTTATTTTTGCTCTCTTCCAGCATACAGCTTTCCGTCACGGTGCCGGGGGTTACAATGCGGGTAATCTCCCGTTCCACAAGCCCCTTTGTAAGGGCCGGGTCCGTCATCTGCTCGCAGATGGCAACCTTGTAGCCCTTCTGAACCAGGCGCGCAATGTAGGAATCCACGCTGTGGTAGGGCACGCCGCACATAGGAGTCTGCTCTTCCTTGGGCTTGCCGCGGTCCCGGGTGGTGAGGGTCAGGTCCAGCTCCCGGGCGGCGAGTCTTGCGTCCTCATCAAACATCTCGTAAAAATCGCCAAGGCGGAAGAAGAGAATGCAGTCCTTATTCTGCTCCTTGATTTCCTGGTACTGCCGCCGCATGGGGGTCAGTTCATTTGCTGGTTTCGCCATTTTCTTCCTCTTTCTTTCGTTCCCCGGTCAGGCTCCAGGTGTTGGCTCCGGTGATGGTGATATTTTGGTAGGTGCCGATGAGGGCTTCCGCTCCGGGGAAGCGCACCAGACGGCCGCCTTCGGTTCGGGCGGTGAGCAGGCTCTCTTCCCTGCCGTCAACCAAACACCGAAGGGTCTTTCCGATGTAGCTCTTGTGAATCTCCTCGGAGATGGCATTCTGGGCGGCGCAGAGCTTGTCAAACCGGCGGTTTTTCTCTTCTTTTGGGGTGGTATCTTCCATGCTTGCCGCAGGGGTGCCGGGCCTGGGGGAGAAGATGAAGGTGAACAGAGCGTCGTAGCGGACCTTTTCAATGAGGCTCATGGTCTCTTCAAACTCCGCTTCCGTCTCTCCGGGGAAGCCCACAATGACGTCGGAGGTCAGCACCAGATCGGGCATCACGTTTTTGGCATACCGGACTTTGGAGAGGTAGGTTTCCCGGTCATAGTGGCGGTTCATAGCCTTGAGCACCCGGCTGGAGCCGGACTGGAAGGGCAGGTGGAGCTGCTTTGCAATTTTGGGGTACTTTGCCATGGTGTCAAAGAGCTTCTCGGAGGCATCTCTGGGATGGCTGGTCATGAAGCGGATGAGAAAGTCCCCGGGAAGCCGGGCGATTTCTGCCAGCAGGTCTGCAAAGTCCATGCCGCAGTCCAAATCTTTTCCGTAGGAATTGACATTCTGACCTAAAAGGGTGATCTCCTTGACGCCGGAGGCAATCAGCTCCCGGCACTCCTTCAAAATGTTCTCCGGACGGCGGCTCCGCTCCCGGCCCCGGACGTAGGGCACGATGCAG
Source organism: Candidatus Faecousia faecipullorum (assembly GCA_018710805.1). Lineage (GTDB taxonomy): Bacteria > Bacillota > Clostridia > Oscillospirales > Oscillospiraceae > Faecousia > Faecousia faecipullorum. Next base: position 2,477 of record DVJG01000218.1, on the reverse strand, counting down.
TAGGTGCAGAAATTGTTGCAGCCGTACATAATGGACACCCAGGCTTTGAGCTTGGAGTCGCGAACCTGGGCGATGCCCTCGGCAATGGAGCCGGGTTCGTCGGCAATGTAGAACTGGCGCTTTTTCTGGTTCAGGACGTTCCACAAGATTTCCGGGAACTGCCACAAATGGTGGGTGGAAAAAACACCGTCCACATGGGGGTAGCTTTTTTTGATCCGGTCGGAGACCTTGGTCTCCCCGGCCATACAGCCGCAGAGGAAAATTTTCTGCTCCGGGTGACGGCGCTTGGTGTGGGTCAGGGCGCCCAGATTGCCGAAAACCCGCTGCTCTGCGTGCTCCCGGATGGCGCAGGTGTTCATAATCACCACATCAGCCCCTTCGGCCTCTCCTGCAATGGCGTAGCCGCACTGGCAGAGGTAGCCCCGGAGCTTTTCGGAGTCGGCCTCATTCTGCTGGCAGCCGTAGGTCTCCACATAGGCCTTCGGAACCCGGTTTTTTTCCTGCCAATAGGATGCGATTTTATCACAATAGGCAAACTGCCCCTGTAGTTCTTCCTGGGAAATGACGGTGGTTTTCGTATTCATGGGAGCGCTCCTTTTAACGGTACGATATCAATTTATAATACCATTTTTCCCTGTCTTTTGCAAGGCCAAAGGCAGTTATTTGTAAACAATCTGTGTTTCGCCTTGCATTCTTGCGTCTGCCGTGGTAAACTACTTACGTTTATTTTTTCGTAGAAACGAGGAGCCTACATGAAAACTTGCAAATATTGCAGCGCAGAGATGGCCGACGAGGACCTGTTCTGCCCCCAGTGCGGGAAGTCCCAGGACGACTCCGCCCAAGAGGAAAAAGCCGAAATGGTAACCGAGGAGGCCACCCAAGAGGCCGTTTCTGAAACTGCCCCTGCTGAGGAAGCCTCCCCTGAGGAAACCCCGGAGGAAGCTGCTTCTGCGGAAATTCCCTCCGAGGAAGCCTCTGAGGAGACTCCCGCCGAAGAGCCTGCGGAGCCCCAGAAGGCCAAGGTCACCCCGGGCAAGCTGGCCCTGGCCATTGCCGCCGTGGTGATTCTGGTGGCGGCGCTGATCGCCCTGATTGTGGCGGGAACCCAGAGCGCCGCCCCTGAGCAGACCCTTCCCTCCGACGGCGCCGCTTTGGAATCCAGCGAGACCGCCGAGACGGAAGAAACGGAGCCGCCTACGATTCCCGAAGACGGCAACCCTGACGACGCTACCTGCAAGGGCACCTACACCGCTGAGGATGACGCCGTAAAGGCCGCAAGGGACACCGTGGTGGCAACGGTGGGCGATGGGGAACTGACCAACGCCATTTTGCAGATCTGCTACTGGCGGGAGGTTTATATGTTCCAGACCCAGTACGGCGGCTACGCCCCCTACTTCGGCTTGGATTTCTCCCAGAGCCTGGACACCCAGAAATCCATGGAAGGGGACATGACCTGGCAGCAGTACTTCCTGCAGTGCTCCCTGAGCAGCTGGCAGCAGATTCAGGCCATGGCTGCCGAATCCCGGAAGGCAGGATTGACCATCGGGGAAGAGAGCCAGAAGCTTCTGGACGAACTGAAGGATACGCTTACCAAAAACGCCGAAAGCTACGGTATGACGCTGGAAGAGATGCTTCTGAAAGAATTCGGTCCCGGCATGGAATTTGCAGATTATGAGAAGTTCCTGACGGATTACTATCAGGGACTGGAATTCTTCAGCGCCGAAACGGAAAAGCTCAAGCCCACGGAGAAAGACCTGGAGACGTTCTACACCGAGCATGAGGAGGAGTACAAAGAGCAGAATATCACCAAAGACTCCCTCCTGGTGGACGTGCGGCACATTCTCCTGGCTCCTGAAGGCGGCACCACCGACGACAGCGGCAACACCACCTACTCCGACGAGGAGTGGGAAGCCTGCCGGGTGAAGGCCCAGGAGATTCTGGACGGCTGGCTGGCAGGGGACAAGACCGAGGAGAGTTTTGCTGACCTTGCGAACCAGCACTCTACGGACCCCGGTTCCAACCAGAACGGCGGCCTCTACGAAGGCGTGGAGCAGGGCCAGATGGTGGCGGAATTCGACGAGTGGTGCTTTGACGGCACCCGTGCGCCTGGTGACTGGGGCCTTGTGAAGACCCCCTTCGGCTACCACATTATGTATTACGTGGGAAATGCCCCCAAGTGGAAGGTCTGCGCTGAATCCGACTGGCTCCAGACCGAGACCAACAACCTGCTGGACCGGATTCTCGAAAAGTATCCTCTGGAGGTACAGTACGAAAACATCCTCCTGGGCAACACCGCCGCTGAATAAAATAAGAAACGCAAGCCCCGGCTGATGCACAGCCGGGGTATTGTCATGGGAAATTTGAACAAGTTGTGAATTTGCAGTTGAATTTTGTCAGAAATTCGAGTACAATAGGAACGTTGAGCCCTCAACGGCTTACTTCATTCTAAATAACAACCGAAAGGAATTCTTATGACA
>DVJG01000217.1 GCA_018710805.1 Candidatus Faecousia faecipullorum | reverse complement strand
GGTCTACAGCCGGATTACCGGCTACTACCGGCCTGTGCAGAACTTCAACGACGGCAAGGCCCAGGAATTCAAGGACCGGAAAGTCTACGATGTGGCGGGCTCCATGAGCCGGCGGTTCGGAAATGCCGCTGGGGCGGAGAAAGCGCCTGTGCCCGTCAGTGCCGTCTCCAGGGCAGGAGAGAAGCGGGTGCTCTTCACCACCAGTACCTGTCCTAAGTGCGTCATGGCAAAAAAGTTCCTGGCCGATGCCAATATCCGCTATGAAACCGTGGTGGTAAATGAGGAACCGGAAAAGGCCCGGCAGTACGGTGTCCGTCAGGCGCCCACCCTGCTGGTGTTTGACGGGGAGTGCGTGACGGAGCGGGTGGAGAACCCTTCCAACATCCGCGCCTATGCCGAGCGCCATGGAAACTGAGGTGCCCTATGTATGATATTGTGATTGTCGGCGCGGGACCTGCCGGACTCACCGCCGCCATCTATGCCCGGCGGGCAGGAAAGACCGTTCTGGTGCTGGAAAAGGACACCTTCGGCGGTCAGATCACCTTTTCGCCCAAGCTGGAAAACTACCCTGGGTTCTCTGAAATCAGCGGCAACGCCCTGGCGGAGAAAATGCTGGAACAGGCCATGGCGCTGGGTGCGGAGGTGGACATGGACACCGTCACCGCCATTGAGGATGGCAGTCCCAAGACCGTGGTGGGGGAGCGCAGGCGTTACAAAGCCAGAGCCGTTATTCTCGCCACGGGAGCCAGACACCGCCGGCTGAACCTGCCCCGGGAGGAGGACTTCATCGGAAACGGCCTGTCCTTCTGCGCCGTTTGTGACGGAGCCTTTTATGCGGGGCAGCACGTGGCGGTCATCGGCGGCGGGAATACCGCCCTGCAGGAGATCGCCTTGCTCAGCGAAATTTGCCGCCAGGTCACCGTGGTGCAGAATCTGGCCTTTCTTACCGGGGAGCAGCAGATGATCGAAGGGCTTCAAGAAAAGCATAACATCGACTATTGCTTCAATACGGTGGTGACAGGTTACGAAGGCCAGGATGTCCTGACAGGCCTGGTGCTTCGGAACACCCAGACCGGAGAAGAGAGCAGGCTCTCTGTGGACGGAGCCTTTCTTGCCATTGGTACGGCCCCGGAAAACGAGGCATTTTCCTCCCTGGTGGCTTTGGACAGCTTTGGCTACATCTGCGCCGGAGAGGATGGAAGGACCAATGTTCCCGGCGTATTTGCCGCCGGAGACTGCCGGACCAAAGCCTACCGCCAGGCCGTCACCGCAGTGGCCGACGGCGCCGCCGCGGCTCTGAACGCCTGCAAAATTCTGGATGCCTGAAAAAGCGCCCGATGCCGGAAAACCCGGCACCGGGTGTTTTGCCTTCTTTACCAAGCCTTGCCTCTGCCTTTGAAAGGCTCTGCGAAAAATGTCAATATATGGAATTACTAAAGGTAAATGAAAAAAACTGTGCTGCATGCACAAAAAAATAAAAACGATATTGACACAAACTTATTTGAATTATATAATAAAAATGCTGAAAAAGCAAAGAAAATGGAGGTTATGACAAATGAAGAAGCTAATTGCTATCCTGCTGACTCTGGTCATGGTCCTGAGCCTGTTTGCCGGCTGCGGCGCTGCTGAGCCTGCTCCCGAGACGACTCCTGAAACCCAGGCACCCGAAGCACCTGCGGAAACCGAAGCGCCTGCGGAAACGGAAGCCGCAGAAGCTTCCAACATGGACGAACTGATTGCCGCTGCCAAGGAAGAAGGCACCCTGGTGGTCTATGGTTCCTGTGAGGAAGACTATCTGGCAGTTGCCTGTGAAAAGTTCCAGGAGCTCTACGGCATCGAAGTGCAGTATCAGCGCCTGTCCACCGGCGAAGTCCAGAGCAAGATCGAAGAAGAGAACGGTAACCCCTCCGGTGACGTCTGGTTCGGCGGCACCACTGACCCCTACAACGTCTGCGCCGCTTCCGGTCTGCTGGAGGCCTACGAGGCACAGAACGCTACCCACCTGCTGGGCGACGCCTACCGTGACCCCGACGGTTACTGGTACGGCATCTATAAGGGCATCCTGGGCTTCATGGTCAACGTGGACGAGCTGGAGCGCCTGGGCCTGGAAGTGCCCCAGGACTGGGCCGACCTGACCGACCCCAAGTATGAAGGCCTGATTTGGATGTCCAACTACAACACCGCCGGTACCGCAAAACTGGTTATCAACACCATGATCCAGAAGTATGGCCACGATGAAGGCATCCAGTACCTGAAGGATCTGGATAAGAACATTCAGGTTTACACCAAGTCCGGTTCCGGCCCCTCCAAGAACGTGGGCACCGGCGAGTGCGTCATCGGCATCGGCTTCCTGCATGACGGCATTACCCAGATCGTGGATAACGGCTACGGCAACATCCAGCTGGTTATTCCCTCCTCCGGCACCTCCTACGAGATTGGCGCCACCGCCATCTTCAAAGGCTGCAAGCATCCCAATGCCGCCAAGCTGTGGATTGAGTATGCCCTGAGCCCCGACTGCGTGAATCAGGCCCAGGACAACGGTTCCTATCAGTTCCTGGTCATTGACAACGCCACGCAGCCCGCTGTGGCCGCGGAGTTTGGTCTGGATCCTGAGAACGTCATGGATTATGACTTTGAGGATGCCAAGAACAACATCACCACTTATGTGGAGGAAGTCATGAACGCCCTGGGCGGCGGTGACGACCGTTTCGAAACCGAATAATTCCGGACACAAAATGAACACCTGCGGGGGATGGAGGCGCACCTCCATCCCCCAGATTTCTTACCTGCTCCATAGAAAGGAGGAGTCCGTGAATGGCTACTCGCCAAGGTGCGGCTCTGGAACGAAGAAAACTCATGGCTGACCCAATTCTGGTCACGACCATTGTGGTGCTGATTGCGTTTCTAACCATATTCATTCTCTATCCGCTGGCAATTCTGCTGGTGGACAGCGTCTATGGCTCCGATACGGGCCTGACCATGTCCATTTTCCAGCGGATATTCAAAATGAAGACCTTCCGCACGGCCATTACCAACACCCTGAAAGTTGGCTTCACTGTGGGCATTTTTTCTACCGTCATAGGACTGCTGTTTGCCTATGTGGAGGAATATGTGAAGGTCCGTACCAAAATCATGGGGGGCCTTTTCCAGGTGGTTTCTATGCTGCCTGTGGTGTCGCCGCCCTTTGTGCTGTCCCTTTCCGTGATTATGCTCTTCGGAAAGGCGGGAATCATCACCCGTTACCTGCTGAAGATCTACGATAACAGCGTCTATGGCTACTGGGGCATCGTGGTTGTCCAGACCCTGACCTTCTTCCCGGTGTGCTATATGATGCTGAAAGGCCTCTTAAAAAACATCGACCCGTCTTTGGAAGAGGCCGCCCGGGACATGGGCGCTTCCCGCAGCAAGGTGTTTCTCAGCGTGACGCTGCCGCTGATTCTGCCGGGCCTAGGCAATGCGTTCCTCGTAACCTTTATTGAATCCATTGCCGACTTTGCCAACCCCATGATTATCGGCGGCTCCTATGATACCTTGGCAACGACCATCTACCTGCAGATCACCGGCGCCTACGATAAGCAGGGCGCTGCCGCCATGGCAGTTGTGCTGCTGACCATTACCCTTGCCATGTATCTGGTGCAGAAATACGTGCTGGAGAAGAAGTCCGCCGCCACATTGACGGGCAAAGCTTCCCGGGGGAGAATGCTCATTGAGGACCGCAGCGTTACCATTCCCCTTACCATTCTCTGCTCCCTCATTGCCGTTTTTGTCTTGCTCATGTACATCTGCGTGCCCTTTGGCGCCCTTTTCAAAACCTGGGGCTACGACTTCCACCTGACCACCAAGTGGTTCCAGCAGGTGTTCCAGCGGTACAAGGGCTTCAAGGCATTCAAGGATTCCTTCCTGCTGTCTCTGGCCTCGGCACCCATTACGGCCCTTCTGAGTATGATCATTTCCTACCTTGTGGTCAAGCGGAAGTTTAAGGCCAAGGGCTTTATTGAGTTCGTCTCCATGCTGGCCATGGCAGTACCGGGCACGGTGCTGGGCATCGGCTATATCCGGGGCTTCGTCAACGGCGTGTTTGGCACCGGGTTCCTGTCGGGAATCTACGGCAGCGCTGCCATTCTCATCATCGTCTTTGTGGTGCGGTCCCTGCCTACGGGTACCCGCAGCGGCATTTCCGCCCTTCGGCAGATTGACAAGAGCATTGAGGAATCGGCCTACGACATGGGCGCCGACAGCTTCACGGTATTCATGACCGTGACATTGCCCCTTATCAAAGATTCCTTCCTCAGCGGCCTGGTGACAGCCTTCGTCAGAAGCATCACGGCCATTTCCGCCATTATCCTGCTGGTGACGCCGCAGTTTTTGCTTATCACCGTTCAGATCAACGAATTCGCGGAAAAGGGGTCCTATGGCATCGCCTGTGCCTTTGCAACGATTTTGATTGTCATTACCTATGGCTCGGTGCTGCTAATGAATCTGTTCATGAAATATTTCGGAACCAGCCGGAAATTCAAGGAGGCCAACTGACATGGCAAAAGAAAAAAAGGGCGTTCGCCTGGAACATATTTCCAAAATTTACAAGGACCCGAAAACCGGGAAGGACTTCTACGCAGTCAAAGACGTGTCGCTGGACATTGAACCCGGCTCCTTTGTGACCTTGCTGGGACCCTCCGGCTGCGGCAAAACCACCACGCTTCGGATGATTGCCGGCTTTGAAAGCCCCGACGAGGGTGAAATCTACCTGGGGGAGAAGCCCATCAATGCCTTGACTCCCAACAAACGGGATACTGCCATGGTGTTCCAGAGTTACGCGCTGCTGCCCCATTACAACATTTTTGACAATGTAGCCTATGGCCTGAAACTTCGCAAGCTGGACAAGGCTGTCATTAAGGAAAAAATCACCAATATTTTGAAATTGGTGGGCCTGGAAGGCATGGAAGAGCGCATGACCAATCAGCTCTCCGGTGGTCAGCAGCAGCGTGTTGCCCTGGCAAGAGCCCTGGTTCTGGAACCCGGCGTCCTTCTCTTTGACGAACCTCTGAGCAATCTGGACGCCAAGCTCCGGGTCTCCATGCGGACGGAAATTCGCCGCATCCAGCAGGAGGCAGGCATCACCGCCATCTACGTTACCCATGACCAGAGTGAGGCCATGGCACTTTCGGACCAGATCATCATTATGGAAAGGGGCCGCATCGCCCAGATCGGTACGCCTCAGGAGATTTACTACCATCCCAACAGTGAATTCGTGGCTGACTTTATTGGCGAGGCCAATTTCCTGCGGGGAAAACTCTCCGACAAGGATGGAGACGAGGGCATTGTCGCCGTAGCAGGGGTGCCTGTGAATGTAATGGGCGTTTCCAATCTGCCTGAGGGAAAAGACTGCACCCTGGTGCTCCGGCCCGAGGCGGCGGTCCTGGCGGATTCCGGAATTCTGCCTTGCAAGGTCGTCTTGTCCTGCTTCATGGGCTCTTATCAGAACTACCACGTCATGGTAGGAGACACCCTGGTGAAGATCACGGACTTTAACCCCAAGAATAAGAAGATTTTCAAGGTTGGAGACACCGCTTGGGTGGCCTTTGAAAAGGAAAACGTCCACGTGCTGTAAAAGGTTTGGCAAATATCCCCCCGGTCCGGGAGAATTCCGGAACCGGGGGGATTTGTCTTTCCAAGGGGCTCAGCGGCATCTGTGGGGAGGCTGTGGTCCCCTTCGGGTTTGTAGGTTTGTCAATGATGTGTTACAGATTGGGAAAAGCGAATAAGACCTGTTTCGGGGAGCGCCAGGCGAGAGGACGCATGGGGAAATTGTTGTAAGCCCGTTCTCGGACAGCAAGCTGGGTTTTGAA
>DVJG01000216.1 GCA_018710805.1 Candidatus Faecousia faecipullorum | reverse complement strand
GTTTGCCGCCATTGGCGGCAAATAGAGTCCAATCCGTTTTCTGCCGGGGCGTGTACCTGGCAGAAAACACATCTCAGACTGCAAGTGTGGAATTTGTCCCCCACTGGGGGACAAATTATGCACGCAGCAGGCTGCCAAAGTTTGTCGGAAAAGCCCGCAAGGGGTTTTTCGACAGTCTGCTCCCGCCTCTTTTAGAGGCGGGAGATTTTTCAGTGCCGAATAGGCCCCCCGCCATCCCCGTCTGTCTTTTGTCTCCATGTGACGGGCACCTGCGGCAAAAAGACAGACAGTGCAAATGCACTGTCTGCCTGATTTTTGAGGTATGAACTTACTTGATGATGTTCACGGTGACATTGTCGGTGCTGGCGGGTTCGGGGACGTCAGCGCCGTCCACCACGACCTTGCCGGAGACGATGTCAGCCAGCATGGCCTCATACTGCTCGGTGGTCCAGCCCTTCAGGGACCAGGTGGCGGTGGGCAGACCCACAGCGTTGTCCTTGGCGCCCAGAATGACGGTGTTGGTGCCGTCGCCGTTGAAGGCAGTCCAGCTCTCTTCGCTCTCAGCGGCCTTCAGGGCCTGAGCAGCGCCCTCGCCGATGCCCTTCATAGCGGAGGTGATGACGGTGGGGGAGTCGAAGGACTGGTCAACGTCAACGCCGATGACCTTGCCGTCCTCAGCGGAGGCAGCAGCGGCGATGGACTGGAACATGGAACCGCCGCAGGCGAAGATGACCTCGGTGCCGTTCTGATACCAGCCGGCGGCCATGGTCTGCAGTTCGCTGGAAGCAGAGAAGTTGGAGCCGTACAGCCAGGAGTAGTTCATCTCCACGTTCACGCCCTTGGCCTTGGCAGCGGCGTCAGCGCCCTGAACGAAGCCGTAGCCATAGCGGTCACAGGCGGGGTTGGTACCGCCGCCGCCGCCGGAGAAGCCCAGCTTGGTGTAGCCTTCCATAACGGCTGCGTAGCCGGCCAGGTAGCCGCACTGCTCTTCCTGGAAGGCGATGCCGGCCAGGTTGGGCAGGCCCATGGCCCAGCCGTCAATAAAGACGAACTTCACATCGGGGAATTCCTTGGCGGCCTTTTCCAGAGCGGCGCCCTGCATAAAGCCGGCGCAGACAATGACCTTTGCGCCGTTGGTGGCAGCCAGCTTCATGGCGTCGTAACGGTCGTCGTCGGTGGCCTCGTTGCCGTTGGCGGGCTGGTAGTACTTGTAGGTCTTTCCGGCAGCGGAAGCGTAGCTCTTCACGCCGTCATAGGTGCCCTGGTTGAAGGACTTGTCCTTCAGTTGGCCCACGTCGGTGATGAAGGCGATTTCATACTTTCCGTCCTTGGAAGTCATCTCGTCGGGGATGGCGTCCGCACCTTCGGCCTTGCTGCTGCCGCTGGAGCCGCAGGCGGCCAGGGACAGCACCATGACGAGAGCCAGCAGGAGTGCCAGGATCTTTTTCATGTTACATTCCTCCAAATTTCTGATTTGGTATTTCCATACCGTTTTCATTATTGCACAAAGTTCGGAAAAAATCAACCCATTTTCCTATTTTCTGCCGGTTACTTCAGGAGCTCGTCAAAGCGGAAGTAATGGAGGGTGTTATTGTAGCTGATGTTCTCCACCATTTTGCCCAGGCGCTCCATATCCGCGGGATACTCGCCGTTTTCCACCAGGTTGCCGAAGAGGTTGCAGAGAATCCGGCGGAAATACTCGTGACGGGTGTAGCTCAGGAAGGAGCGGGAGTCCGTCAGCATGCCGTTGAAGCTGCCCATGGCCCCCAGGCTCATAAGGCTCACCATCTGGGCTTCCATGCCGGGCTTGTGGTCGTTGAACCACCAGGCGGAGCCCTGCTGAATTTTGCCGGGGATGGGGCTGTCGGTCTGGAAGGCGCCCATAATAGAGCCCACAATGCCGTTGTCGGAGGGGTTCAGGGAATAGAGGATGGTCTTGCCAAGGGCGTTCTGCTCCTCCAGGGTGCCCAGGAGCCGGGCCAGGCCGGCGGCGTTGGGGGCGTCGTTCATGGAGTCAAAGCCCGTGTCGGGGCCGAGCTTCCGGAAGTTCACCCGGGAATTGTCCCGCAGGCAGCCGAAGTGGAACTGCACAACCCAATCCCGGCGGCTGTATTCCTTGCCCACGGCAATGAGCAGGGCGGTGTGGTACTTGAGCTGTTCGCCCCAGGTGATGCCCTTGCCGGCTTTTGCCCGGGCAAAGATGTCGTTCAGCTCTTCCTCGGTGGCCTCTTCGCAGAAGCAGTAATCCAGGGCGTGGTCGGAGACCCGGCAGCCGTGGTCGGCAAAGTAGGCGATGCGGTCCGCCAGGGCCCGGCGCATATCCTCCACGGTGTTGATAGCGTAGCCCACCACGGCCTCCAACTGGGAGACGTACTGGGGGAAGGTGGGCTTGTCAGCCCGCATGGCCTTGTCGGGCCGGAAGGCGGGCAGGACCACGGCGGGAGCCGTGGGGTCGGCAGCCAGGAGCTCATGGGCCTTCAGGTCGTCCACAGGGTCGTCGGTGGTGCAGATAAGCTTCACGCCGGACTTGCGGATGATGCCCCGGACGGACATATCAGGCTGAGCGAGAATCCGATTGCAGGTTTCATAGATTTCCATGGCGTTGTCGCCGGTGAGAGGCTCGGTGATGCCGAAGTAGCGCTGCAATTCCAGATGGGTCCAGTGGTAGAGGGGATTTCCAATGAGGCTGGGGATGGTTTCGGCCCACTTCTGGAACTTTTCGGCAGGGGTGGCGTCGCCGGTGATATACCGCTCGGGGACTCCGCAGGAGCGCATGGCCCGCCACTTATAGTGGTCGCCGCCCAGCCAGACCTCCGTAATGGTGTCGTAGCGCTTGTCCTCATAGATCTCCATGGGGTTAATGTGGCAGTGGTAGTCGATGATGGGCATTTTTTCCGCATGGTCGTGGTAGAGCTTGCGGGCCGTTTCGGTACCCAGCAGAAAGTCTTCGTTCATAAAGGGTTTCATCATGTTTCCTCCTTATTTTTTGGCGTTTAAAGCACAACGCCGTCCTTAAAAATGGATATCTCCCGGAAGCCCTTTTCCTCAGCCCGGGTCTGCTTTCCGGAAGCCACGGCAAGGACCAGGTCCATAAGGTCCCCGGCGGCTTCCTCCAGGGTTCTGGTGCCGTCGGCCACCACCCCTGCGTTAAAGTCGATCCAGCCCCGCTTCTTTTGGGCAAGGGGCGTGTTGGTGGCGATTTTCAGCGTAGGCGCAGGCGCTCCGAAGGGGGTGCCCCGGCCGGTGGTGAAGAGAATCAGGTGGGCGCCTGCGGCGGTGAGGGCCGTGGCGGAGACCAGGTCGTTGCCGGGGCCATAGAGCATATTGAGGCCTTTCACGGTGACCGCGTCGCCGTAGCCGATGACGTCCATAATGGGGGCGGAGCCGCCCTTCTGGACACAGCCGCAGGACTTATCCTCCAGGGTGGTGATGCCGCCCTGCTTGTTGCCGGGGCTGGGGTTGTCGTAGACCACTTCGCCGTGGCGGATGAAATAGTTTTTAAAGCCGTTTAGCATATTCACGGCTTTCTGGAACACCGCTTCATTGACGCAGCGGTTCATAAGGAAACCCTCGGCGCCGAACATCTCCGGCACCTCGGTGAGCACCGTGGAGCCCCCCTGGGCCGTCAGCAGATCGGAGAAGCGGCCCACGGTGGGGTTGGCGGTAATGCCGGAAAGGCCGTCGGAGCCGCCGCACTTCATGCCTACAACCAGCTCCGAAGCGGGGATGTCCTCTCTTTGGAACCGGGCGGCATAGGCGGCGCAGGCCTTCAGCAGCTCTCTGCCTGCCTCCGTTTCGTCTTCCACCTGCTGGCAGGTGAGAAATTTCACCCGGTCAGGGTCAAAGTCCCCAAGTTCCGCCAGGAACTGCTCATGGGTCAGGTTTTCACATCCCAGGCTCAGCACCAGCACGGCCCCTGCGTTGGGATGCCGGGTCAGGGCCACCAGAAGCTTTCTGGTCTGGGCGTGGTCGGCGCCGGTCTGGGAGCAGCCGAAGGGGTGAGGGAAGGTGTAAAGGCCGTCGATGGAGCCTGTCACCAAATCCTGGTTCTCCCGGACCAGGGCTTTCGCCACGTCGTTGACGCAGCCCACCGTGGGAATAATCCAGATTTCGTTGCGGATGCCCACTTTGCCGTCTTTGCGGCGGTAGCCCCGGAAGGTTCTGGGGCTCAGCGGAGCCGGGAAGCGGACCTGGGGGGTGTAGGTGTAGGCCAGCTCCCCGGAGAGGTTCGTCGCCATGTTGTGGGTGTGGACCCACTGGCCCGGGGCGATGGGGGCCGTGGCGTGACCGATGGAAAAGCCGTATTTCACCACCTGGTCCCCGGTTTCCAGGGCCTTCAGGGCCATTTTGTGGCCCTGGGGGATGTCCGCCGCGGCGGCTACTCCCTCAAAAACCGTTCCGGCCCGGATGGGCGAGAGGGCCACGGCCACATTGTCATTTGGGTGGATGCGGATAAAATCAGGCATGTTTCTCTCCTTACAGGCAGGCGGCGAAGGCGGCGATGGCACCCTCCCGGCGGATTTTCCTGAGGTTTTCCACGGTTTCGGCCTCAAAACCGGGCACCGTGGTCAAATCCATGCCCCACATCCGGTCGTTCGTCATAACGGCGCGGACCAGGGCTTCCACATCGTCACTGCGGTGGTCCCAGTAGAATTCCAGAACCCAGCGGTCGTCGGAGCAGAGGTAAGGATTGCCCTTGGGGCGGCGGCACAGGAGCCCCTTTTCGTTCAGCTCCTGCACATCGCTGGTATAGAAGGCCATGTAAGCGGCGAAGCTCATGGTCAGGCACTTGGGCAGTTTCCCGTTCTGCTTCACACAGTCCAGGAAGGTGGGCAGATTTCTGGCCCGCCACTTGGCGGTGGAGTTCAGGGAGATGCTCAGCAGCTCATGGTCCACGAAGGGGTTGCGGAACCGGTCCTGGACTGCGGAGGCAAAGGATTCCAGGTCCTCCCTGGCAAGGGGCAGGGTGGGGATAACCTCTTCATAGAGCATCTTGTTCATGAAGCCCCGGACGGCGTCGTCAAACATGCAGTCCCTTACAATGTCGTAGCCTCCCAGATAGGCCCCCAGGGTGAAGCCTGTGTGGGCGCCGTTGAGGATGCGGACCTTGCGCTTTTTGTAGGGCACCACGTCGGGCACCACCGGGCAGTTGAGCCCTGCGGCCTTGAAGGGGAGCTTGTCTTCCAGCCACGCCGGACCTTCGATGTTCCACACGCCGAAAATTTCGCCTACGTCAATGAGCTCGTCCCGGTAGCCGTTTTCCGCCTCCATCTGGGCCAGCATTTTTTCATCCCGGACCCGGCCGGGGACAATGCGGTCCACCAGGGTGGAGCAGAAGGTGCACTTTTCCCTTACGTATTCCCGGAAGCCCTGACCCAGGCCCCACTGGTCGCCGTATTTTTCCACACAGGACCGCAAAACCTTGCCGTTGTCGTCGATAAGCTCGCAGGGCAGAATCACCAGGCCCGGTTTTCCCGCCTGATAGCGGCGGTACAGCACCTGGGTCAGCTTTCCGGGGAAGGAGGCGGCAGGCACATCTTCCAGGTTGCAGCCGGGGTCGTAGACGATGCCCGCCTCGGTGGTGTTGCTGACCACAAATTCCAGGTCATCGCTTTCGGCCACTTCCATCAGGGCGTCGAAGCCTGCCTGTTCGCTCAGGTCCAGGCACCGGGAGACCGAGGAAATGATGCGCTTTCTGTCCACCTTTTCCCCGTTTTCACTGCCCCGGAGATAGAGGGTGTACAGCCCTTCCTGGTCATTGATGGCCTGAACCAGCCGGGACTTGTGACCCACTGTGGGCTTAACCAGCACGCATTTGCCGTTCCAGTCTGCCTTCTCGTTGGCAACGTCAAAAAAGTACTCCGCAAAGGCCCGCAGGAAATTGCCTTCGCCGAACTGGAGCACCTTTTCCGGTGCGCTCTTGCAGAGGAATCCCCCATATCCCAGCTTCTCAAGGGTGGCGTAACATAGTTTTTCCATGGCTCACTGCCTCCTAGGTTTTTCATTATGCGATTCTATTATAAACGCAAAGTCTCCCATAGGAAAGTCCTTAAATGCGAAGAAACATTGTTTTTCTTGCGGATTTTCTCTTGACGATTCCCTGGGGCCGGAGTATGATAAACCCGGAAAGGACGGTGGCACAAAAATGTCCATCCAGCCCCGACATTTTAACGACAAACAGCAGATGTCCAGGCCCGATTTTGAGCTTCAGTACAAGCGGGACACGGGCCTCAAGCACGTGGAGCTCCACCACCACGATTTCTACGAAATTTACTATCTCATCTCCGGAGACGTGACCTACACCATCGAAAGCAGGCTCTATAAGGTCCTTCCCGGAGACCTGATGCTCCTGAGCCCCAGGGAACTGCATCAGGTGAACATCCAGGCGGAGCGGTCCGTCTATGAACGGTATGTGCTGTGGCTGAGCCCTCAGTTTTTAAAGCAGCTGTCCACCCCTCAGACGGACCTCCACCAGGCCCTGGATTCCACGCGGTCCGGTTATGTCAACCAGCTAAGGCTCCGGCCTCAGGACCGCCAGAAGCTCCTAAGTCTTCTGGAGCAGCTCTACCAGGCGGACCAGGAAACCGCTTTCGGTGCCGATGTGCTTCCCAAAAGCCTGCTGACCCAGTTTCTTGTGACGGTGAACCGGGTGGCCCTGGGCGAAGACCTGCCTCTGGCAGACCTTCGCAGGTCCTCCCCCGCCGTGACCCAGACCATGGAGTACATCCAGCGCCACTACGCCGAGCCCATTTCTCTGGATTTGCTCTCTGAAAAGTGCTTCATCAGCAAATACCACTTAAGCCACGAATTCCAGCGCCAGGTGGGCATCAGCGTCTACCGCTACCTGCAGAAAAAGCGGCTGCAAATCGCCCGCCAGCTCCTGTCCCAGGGGAGCAGGCCCCAGGAGGTGGCGGCCCTCTGCGGTTTCGGAGACTACGCCGGCTTCTACCGGGCCTTCCGGGGAGAGTACGGCACATCGCCCAGAGCCTTCTGCGCCAGCATTCAGGGGCAGACATCCCGTTTCACCAAATCACAGCCCGAAGAAAGGACACGCATATGAACACCCACGCCATTATGAATCAGCTGGAAGCCATTATCAAATCCGCCGGAGCCATGGTCTGTGAAGGCCGCTTTCACAGCATTCGTCAAAAAGGCGGCAGCGCCAACATTGTGACGGACGTGGATGAAGCCGTGCAGAATTATCTCATAGCCCAGCTGACCCCCCTGGTCCCCGGCGCCGGGTTTATTGCCGAGGAAAGCGAAGCTTATCACCAGACCGAGGGGTATCAGTGGGTCATCGACCCCATTGACGGCACCACCAACTTTGCCTACGACTACCGCCACAGCGCCATTTCCATTGCCCTGATCTGTCACAATGCGGCCCAGCTTGCCATGGTCTACCAGCCATACAGCCGGGAGCTTTTCTCTGCCGTAAAGGGCCAGGGTGCCTTTTTGAACGGCCAAAGAATCCACGCCGCCCAGCACAGCATGGCGGACAGCCTGTTTCTGTGCGGAACCACACCCTACGACAAAGGGAAGGCGGATAGGACCTTTGCCCGCATCCGGCAGTTCTTCCTGGAAGGCCGGGATATCCGCCGCAGCGGCAGCGCCGTGCTGGACCTGTGCTATCTGGCGGCAGGCCGGGCCGACGGCTTTTATGAAGAGACCCTGTCCCCATGGGACTACGCCGCCGGGGCCCTCATTGCCCAGGAAGCCGGGGCCATTGTGGAATCCATTCAGGGAGAATGGACCTATGCCCATCCCATAGGCATCATCGGCGGCACGCCCCAGAATATCGGGGACATCCGCAGAATTGTCCATATGCCATGAACGGGGCTTTCCAGACCATGCTGGGAAAAATCGTCACCGTCACCGTTGACCGTCCCCTTGGGAGCCGTCATCCAAGCCATCCGGACCTGGTCTATCCCGTGAACTATGGCTATGTGGCAGGCATCCCGGCTCCCGACGGGGAGGACCAGGACGCCTACATTCTGGGCGTGGACATCCCTGTAACGGCATTCACCGGAAAGGTCATCGCCATAATCCATCGGAACGACGATGCCGAAGGAAAATGGGTGGTGGCCCCGGAAACCGCCGTTTTCTCCCAGGCGGAAATCCGAAAGCTGACCTGGTTCCAGGAGCAGTATTTTGATTCTTATGTGATTATGTAAACTAAAGAGGGGGCAATAATGATTCAGTTTCGAGAAGTGGATAAAAGCAATTATATGGATTGCTTATGTTTAAAAGTCAAGGAAAGTCAGAAGGGCTTCGTGGCAGACAATGCCCAGTCTCTGGTTGAGGCCCGTTTTGAAGAAGGGCTGTTCACCCGGGCCATTTACGCCGACGATACCTTAGTCGGCTTTTTGCTGTTTGACTATGACTGCACGATTCCCGGCTGGTCCCTCAGCCGGTTCATGATTGGGCAGCAGTATCAGGGCCAGGGCTTCGGAAAAGAAGCGGTCAAGGCGTTTCTCCGCTACATGAAAGAGGAAATGCAGGTGGCGGAAATCTACATTTCCGTAGAAATTGAGAATATCCCCGCTGCGGAGATGTACAAAAAAATCGGATTCACCTTTGTAAAGTCCGTGGAATACGAATTTGACGGGGTGACTTACCGGGAAAATCAGATGAAAATCCGCTTATAAAGCTCAAAAAATCGCCCCCAGGCTTTTGCCTGGGGGCGAACGTTTCGTTTAGGGCTGCTTGCCGATGTAAGCCAGGATGCCGCCGTCCACATAGAGGATGTGGCCGTTGACAAAGTTGCTGGCGTCGGAGGCCAGGAATACCGTGGGTCCCACCAGGTCCTCGGTCTCGCCCCAGCGGCCTGCGGGGGTCTTGGAGATGATGAACTGGTCGAAGGGGTGACGGCTGCCGTCGGGCTGCTTTTCCCGCAGCGGCGCAGTCTGCTGGGTGGCAATGTAGCCGGGTCCGATGCCGTTGCACTGGATGTTGGCGCCGCCGAACTCGGAGCAGATGTTCTTCGTCAGCATTTTCAGGCCGCCCTTGGCTGCGGCGTAGGCAGACACCGTCTCCCGGCCCAGCTCGCTCATCATGGAGCAGATATTGATAATCTTGCCGTGGCCCTTTTTCACCATGCCGGGAATCACGGCCTTGGACACGATGAAGGGGGCGATGAGGTCCACGTCGATGACCTTGGAGAAGTCCTCCACGCTCATATCGGTCATGGGAATGCGCTTGATGACGCCGGCGTTGTTCACCAGGATGTCAATGACGCCCACCTCCTTTTCGATGGCGGCCACCATTTCCTGCACGGCCTTCTCATCGGTGACGTCGGCCACATAGCCATGGACATCCACGCCTGCCTCTTTGTAGGCGGCGATGCCCCGCTGGCGGCTGGCTTCGCTGGAGCAGTTGAAGCACACGGTGGCTCCCGCCCGGGCAAGTCCCACGCCCAGGGCAAAGCCGATGGAGTGGGCGCCGCCGGTGACCAGGGCCACCTTTCCGGTCAGGTCAAACAGATTCATACAGGCCCCTCCTTACCGCAGTTCGGCGGTGGGGATGCCGTCCATGTCGTCAAAGTCCTGGTTCTCGCCGCACATACCCCAGATGAAGGTGTAGTTGGCGGTGCCCACGCCGGAGTGGATGGACCAGCTGGGGGAAATGACGGCTTCCTCGTTGTGCATGACGATGTGACGGGTCTCGGAGGGCTGGCCCATCATATGGAACACGGCCTGGTCCGGGGCGATGTCAAAGTACAGGTAGACCTCCATGCGGCGCTCGTGGGTGTGGCTGGGCATGGTGTTCCAGACGTTGCCGGGAAGCAGGGCAGTCATGCCCATGCTCAGCTGGCAGCTCTCGCAGACGGCGGGGTGGACGTACTGCCGCAGAATGCGCTCGTTGACGGTCTCCTGGGAGCCCAGGTGGTTGTAGCGGGCCTTGTCCATGGGGATGTGGACCGTGGGGCAGGTGCGGTGGGCGGGGCAGGAGTTCATATAGAACTTGGCAGGATTTTCCTGATCCAGGGACTTGAACACCAGTTCCTTGGCGCCCATGCCCACATAGATGCCGTCCTTGGGGTCCATCTTGTATTCGGTGCCGTCCACAATAATGACGCCGGGGCCGCCGATGTTGATGGCGCCCAGTTCCCGGCGGGCCAGGAAGTAGGGAGCGGCCAGCTCCTTGCAGCTCTCGAGAACCAGCGCCTCCTTCACGGGCATGATGCCGCCGGCGATGATGCGGTCCTGGTGGGAGTAGGTCAGGTTAATGGAATCGGGCTCAAAGATGTTGGAAATGTGATAGTGACGGCGCAGTTTCTCGGTGTCATAGCCCTTGGAATCCGCAGGATGGTTGGCATAACGAACATCGAATTTCATAGCATACACTCCATTGTATTGTACAATATCGTTTGTGCGGGGGTTTGTGTTTTTTATTATACGCAACGGAAGGACCTTCGTCAACCACCGTTTTTCGTTCAAAAACATGATGCAGTTTTGATGCACAAATGCGTCCTTTGTGATGCAGTAGGGTGGTAGGATGTTCCCATCGAGAAAATTTGGAGGTATGACTATGTTTAAAACCAACAATAAGCCCCTGCTGTGGCTGGGCATTTTATTGGTGGTGGCCCTCATTGTCACCGCCTGCGCCAAGGAGGACGCAGCCGTCCCTGTCTTTACGGAGCCCAGCGCTACAGAAGCCGCTTTTCTGGCAAACCCGGAAACGGCACAGACGGTCTCTTCGGAAGACGGCAGCTATGAAGCGGTACTCCCGGACAGCACCTTGAAAGACATCTGGTTCCCCCTTTCCCGGACAGGGAAATAAAACCATAAAGAATTCTTAAGACTTGGTGTAGGTTTGTCAATGATGTGTTACAGATTGGGAAAAGCAAATAAGACCTGTTTCGGGGAGCGCCAGGCGAGAGGACGCATGGGGAAATTGTTGTAAGCCCGTTCTCGGACAGCAAGCTGGGTTTTGAA
>DVJG01000215.1 GCA_018710805.1 Candidatus Faecousia faecipullorum | reverse complement strand
GGTCCTTGCCGGAGAAGGCACCGCCGCCGTGGGAGAAATAGCCGCCGTAGGTGTCTACAATGATCTTGCGCCCGGTGAGGCCCGTGTCGCCGTTGGGGCCACCGATGACAAAGTTTCCGGTGGGGTTGATGTGGATATGGGAGACGTTTTCAATGGAGAAACCGTAGGAAGTCAGAACAGGGGCAATAACCTCCTGCCGGACGTAGGCGCGCAGTTCTTCCATGGGAAAATCCTTGCTGTGCATGATGGAAACCACCACGGTGTCGATTCCCACGACCTTGCCGTTTTCGTCATATTCCACGCTGACCTGGGTCTTTCCGTCGGGACGGAGGCGGTTATTCTTCGCCACACAGGCAGTGAGCCGATTGCACAGGGCCCGGGACAGAGCGCCAGGCAGGGGCATCAGCTCGGGGGTCTCGGTGCATGCGCCGCCGAACATCATGCCCTGGTCCCCTGCGCCGCCCACTTCGTCGTTGGTGCCCAGCGCAATGTCTGCGGACTGGGTGTGAATCCGGCACTGGATTTCCACGGTGTCGGCGTCGAAGCCGTCCTCGGGACGGGTATAGCCGATGGTACGAATGGCTTCCCGGGCCACAGCCGCGTAGTCCACCTTTGCCGTGGTGGTGATTTCGCCGCAGATGATGCAGAAATCGGTGGTGACCATGGTTTCGCAGGCAACACGGGCATTGGGGTCCTGCTGAAGGCAGGCGTCCAGAATGGAGTCAGAGATCGTATCTGCCACCTTATCGGGATGGCCGCAGGTGACACACTCGGAGGTAAACAGCTTCTTTTCCATAAAATTCGATATCCTTTCTATCTGTAATCCGTTTTTGACATAAAAAAACCGCACACCAGGGACCCGATGTACGTTCTATCGAATCCTCATCTTTCGTTTGCCGCCGGATTTGGCACCTTCTTCCTTTCGGACAGGTTGCCGGGTTTCATCGGGCCGTTCCCTCCACCACTCTTGATAAGGCTTTATGCAGTTTTCTCATACAGTATAATCTTTTGTCGTAAAAAGTCAAGGGGTTTTTGCATTTTTACCTTTTATTCACAAATTTGGTATGGACAAAAGAGCGGTTTGTTGATAATATAAACTATATGTGTGCAGCACGCCATGGAAAGCCCCCGGGGAACCGGAGCATCGCGTCTGGGCCATCATTTCCGGCTGCCCGGAATCGGCTGGGAAATGGCACATTTTCCTTTTTGCTGTGTTTTGTCTCAGCGAAAAAAATGAAACCATTAGGAGTTGAGTTGTGTGAAAAATCTTCGCAGAAAATTTGAGCTTTTCTGCTATCGCAATCGCAGTAAGGGCATTCCCAATCTGATGCTCTATCTCTGTCTGGGAAGCGCCGCAGTGTATCTCATGAGCAACATTGCCGGAAATCCCATTTTGTATGCGCTGCTGTGCTTTGACCGGGGGCTGATTCTCCGGGGGCAGATCTGGCGGCTCTTTACCTATCCCCTGGTATACGATGCAGGAAGTCTCCTTCTGACCGCCGTGGCGCTTTTGTGCTATTACTCTCTGGGACAGGCCATGGAAAACCTCTGGGGAACACTGCGGTTCAATCTTTTCTATCTCACAGGCGTTGTGATGATGGACGTGTACTGCATGATTTTCGGAGGCAGAGCCAGCGTCACCTATCTCAACCTCAGCCTGTTTTTGGGCTACGCCACACTGTACCCCGATTCTCAGTTCCTGCTGTTTTTCATCATTCCAATCAAAGCCTGGGTTTTGGCGCTCTTTGACCTGGCACTGGTACTCTTTGACTTTTTTGTCAATCCCTTCCCCTACAACTTCTTTTCCATCATCAGCCTTGCCAACTACTTCCTGTTCTTCGGTAAGGACGTGCTCAATGTGATTCCCATGTCCTGGCGGGCCAATGCCAGCCGCCTCTTTCGGAAAAATGCGCCGAAGCCCAAGGCAAAAGTCATTCACTTTGACGTAGGCGCCGGTTCCTTTGAGGCAACCCATGCCCAGCCTCAGGCTCCCTACACCCACAAGTGCACCGTCTGCGGCCGCACCGATGTTTCCAATCCTGAGCTGGAATTCCGGTACTGTTCCCGGTGCAAGGGCTACTACTGCTACTGTCAGGACCACATCAATAATCATACCCACATTCAGTAAATTAACCACGGAAGAATTTGGCAAGGTCCTCAGGTTTTCAGCACTTTTTAAAGAGAGAAGGCGCATTTATGTCCAAATACATCATGGCTTTGGATTCCGGCACCACCTCCAACCGCTGCATCCTTTTTAATGCTGCCGGAGAGATTTGCAGCGTAGCCCAGAAGGAATTTACCCAAATCTTCCCCCAGCCCGGCTGGGTGGAGCATGACGCCGACGAGATTTTCGCTACCCAGCTGGAGGTTGCCAAACAGGCCCTGGCAAACATCGGCGCAAATGCATCCAGCATTGCCGCCATCGGCATCACCAACCAGCGGGAGACCGCCATCGTCTGGAACAAACGCACCGGGCGGCCCATCTGCAACGCCATCGTCTGGCAGTGCCGCCGGACCGCGCCCTACTGCGACGTGCTGACCCGTTCCGGCTGGGTGGATACCATCCGAAAGAAAACAGGCCTCGTCATCGACCCCTATTTTTCCGGCACAAAAATTCACTGGATTTTGGAGAATGTTCCCGGAGCCCAGGAACAGGCAGAGGCGGGAGAACTGCTCTTCGGCACGGTGGAGACCTGGCTGATCTGGAAGCTCACCGAAGGCAAGGTCCACGTAACGGACTACTCCAATGCCTCCCGGACCATGCTGTTTAACATCAACACCCTGACCTGGGATCAGGAGATTTTGGACCTCATGGGCATTCCTGCCTCCATGCTTCCCACGCCCATGCCATCCAGCGCAGTCTATGGCTGTACGGAGCCCAAGTTCTTTGGGGCCCCTATCCCCATTGCAGGCGCAGCAGGAGACCAGCAGGCAGCCCTGTTCGGCCAGACCTGTTTCTGCCCGGGAGAATCCAAGGTGACCTACGGTACCGGCGCATTCCTTCTGATGAACACGGGAAATACCCCCATCTTCTCCCGAAATGGCCTGGTCACCACCATTGCCTGGGGTCTGGACGGAAAGGTGACCTATGCTTTAGAGGGCTCTATTTTCATTGCGGGAGCCGCCATTCAGTGGCTCCGGGACGAACTGCGCTTTATTGAATCCGCAGGAGATTCCGAGTACATGGCCCAGAAGGTCAGGAGCACCAACGGCTGCTATGTGGTGCCCGCCTTCACGGGTTTGGGCGCTCCTCACTGGGACGCCTACGCCAGAGGCGCCATTGTTGGCCTGACCCGCGGCGTCAACAAGTACCACATCATCCGGGCAACCCTGGATTCCATCGCTTACCAGACCAACGACGTACTCGCCGCCATGGAAAGCGATGCAAGCATCCGGATGTCCACACTCAAGGTGGACGGCGGAGCCTCCGCCAACAATTACTTGGTGCAAACCCAGGCGGATGTCAGCGGTGCGCCTGTGCTCCGGCCCAAATGCGTAGAAACCACGGCCATGGGTGCGGCGTATCTGGCAGGCCTTGCAGTGGGATACTGGGCAAACCTTGAGGAGATTCGGCGCAACTGGGTAGTTGACCGGAGCTTTCTGCCGGAAATTTCCCAGGAAGAACGGGCTGTGCGCGTAAAAGGCTGGAAAAAGGCCCTGCGCTGCACCGCCGGCTGGGAAAAAGACTGAATTCCATCATCCGCCGTCCTTTTGGATGGCGGATGTTCTCTTTCCCGTACCTTGGCAATAGGATGTTCCATACTTTTAAGTTTGAGGTGGCGCTATGGAACAACCTAAGAATCAGATCACCCTGCGGGGAAGCCTGGCTTCCCTGCCCCAGTTCTCCCACGAAAATCACGGGCGGCGGTTTTTTCGCTTTACCCTGGATGTGCCCAGGCTGTCGGGAACCGTGGACTCCCTGCCCGTCATCGCGGAGGAAGGCGTCCTCTCTGCCGCAGAGCTGGGAGACGGGGATATGCTCACGGTAGCGGGGCAGATACGGTCACACAATGTTCGCGTAGATGGAAAACGGCATCTGCTGATCTTCGTCTTTGCCTCGGCCATTCTCTGCGAAGACGGGGAACCCATCAACGATGTGCTGTTGGAAGGGCCCCTCTGCCGGGAACCCACCTACCGTCGGACGCCTCTGGGGCGGGAGATCTGCGACGTAATGCTGGCGGTGCCAAGGGCTTTCAAACGGGCGGACTACCTTCCCTGTATTCTTTGGGGGCGCATGGCCCAGGAAGCCAGCCAATGCCACACCCGGGACATTCTGCGAATCTCCGGGCGGCTCCAGAGCCGGGTATATACCAAGGTCACGGAGTACGGCAGCGAAGAACGTGTGGCCTATGAAATCTCCGCTCTCAGCGCGGCATTTCCCCAGGTGTAGGTTTGTCAATGATGTGTTACAGATTGGGAAAAGCAAATAAGACCTGTTTCGGGGAGCGCCAGGCGAGAGGACGCATGGGGAAATTGTTGTAAGCCCGTTCTCGGACAGCAAGCTGGGTTTTGAA
>DVJG01000026.1 GCA_018710805.1 Candidatus Faecousia faecipullorum | reverse complement strand
CATCGACAAGATATCTTTCGGAGAGCCTGTGGAGCCGGAAACAACGGAGGAAAATTAAATGGGCTTTCTTCTTGCCCTGGGAGTCCTGCTTCTCATTGGCGCCATACCCCTGAGCCTGGATGCAAAATACGGGGAAAACGGCCCTCTCATACAGTTTGGCCTGGGCCCCGTTTCCTATACCCTCTACCCAAGGCCCAAACGGGAGGAAAAGAAACCCAAGAAAGCGGAAAAAACCCAGCCATCCCAGGAAACATCCCGGGCGCCACAGACAAAACCGCCCCAGCCATCCCAGCAGGCGCCGCAGAAAACCGAAAAAGGCGGCAGCGTTGCAGATTTTCTCCCCTTAATCAAAGTGCTTCTGGGCTTTTTGAAGGGCCTGAGAAGAAAGCTCCGGGTAAAGCATCTGGAACTGAAACTGGTGCTTGCCCATGGCGACCCCTGCGACCTGGCGGTGAACTACGGCAGAACCTGGGCGCTGATCGGCAGCCTGATGCCTCAGCTGGAGCAGGTTTTTGTCATTCAAAAGCAGGACGTGGACGTCCAGTGCGACTTCACCGCGGAAAAAACCACCATTTACGCCAGAGCCAAACTCTCCATCCCGCTGTACCGACTCCTGGGCCTTGTGGGAAAGTACGGCTTCCAGGCGCTGAGAGAATATTTTACACTTCGGAACAAAGGAAAAGGACGTGCATAACATGAGCCAGAAACTTCCCAATATGCTGGAGGCCACCATCCAGAAGATTCGTGAAATGGTGGATGTGAATTCCGTCATTGGAACGCCCATTACAACGCCTGATGGAGTGACCATTATCCCTGTCAGCAAGGTCAGCGTAGGCTTTGCAGGCGGCGGCATGGACCGGATGAGCAAAACGGCCAGCGCCGACAATCCCTTCGGGGGCGGTACAGGCGGCGGCGTGAAGGTGACCCCGCTGTGCTTTCTTATTGTGAAGGACGGAAACGTTCGTATGATGTCCATTCCTGAACCTGCCAACTCCACGGCCGACAGAATCGTAGAAATGGTTCCCGATACCCTGGAAAAAATCGCCGACTTCCTGGATTCCCGGAAGGAAAACAAGTAAACTAGGATAGATTCAAAACAACTGTTTGGGCAGGAGGGACCCCTGCAAAGCTGCGTATAATTTTCGCCTGCGGGCACAAACTACCCCCGGGTGAGGAACATGAAACGACTTTTTGCCGGGACGGCGGCTGGACTGCTGGCCGTCGTCCTGCTTTTCCCGATCAAGGCCCAGGCCATTTCGGCCCGGCGGGCCTATGCGATGGATGCCATCAGCGGCAAGGTGCTCTATGAGCGATCCCCCCAGGAAAGAAGCCTCATTGCCAGCACCACCAAGATCATGACGGCTCTCATTGTCTGTGAGCAGTGCAACGTCCTGGACCGTATGCGCGTTCCCAAGGAGGCTGTAGGCATTGAGGGCTCCTCCATGTATTTGAAAGAGGGGGAAATTCTGACCCTTCAGGAGCTTCTTTATGGCCTGATGCTGTCCTCCGGCAACGACGCTGCGGTGGCCCTGGCTATTTACTGCGGAGGCACCGTGGAGGGCTTCGCGGGGCTCATGAATGACAAGGCCCATCGTCTGGGGATGACGGGGACCCATTTTGAAAACCCCAACGGCCTGGACAGTCCCGGTCACTATTCCACCGCCCGGGATTTGGCTGTCCTTGCAGCCTATGCCATGGAAAATCCTGTTTTCCGGCAAACCGTATCCACAAAATCCATCCGCATCGGAGACCGCTATCTTACAAACCACAATAAACTACTGTGGCGGATTTCCGGCGCCGAAGGCGTCAAAACGGGCTTTACCAAAGCTGCTGGGCGCATTCTGGTATCCAGCGCCCAACGAGAAGGCCGCCGGGTGGTTGCTGTGACCATCGATGACCCCAATGACTGGTCAGATCACCAGAAGCTGCTGGAAAACGGCTTCTCCCGCTATGAAACGCGTCGGGTCATCAATAAGGGAGAGACCGTGGGAACCATGGAAGTGGCAGGCGGACAGCGGCAGAAGGTGACGGTTCTGGCCTCTGAGGACCTGGACTTCTCTCTGGCCCCCGACGAGCAGGTCCAGCTGGCCCTTTCCGGTTCCGGATTCCTCTATGCTCCGGCAGTGGAGGGAGCTGCAGGCCCTGACTGCTACGCCCTTTTGGGAGGCAAAGCCCTGGCCAAAGTGCCCACCATCTTTGGAGAAACCATTGAACAGACCCCAATGGAAGAAAAATCCTTTTGGGAAAAGATATTCAACAGATAAAACAGGAGGCGGCACCATGGAGCGCCTGCAAAAAATTCTATCCGCCCGAGGCGCCGCCTCCCGGCGAAAGGCCGAGGAAATGATCTCCCAGGGGCGGGTCACGGTGAATGGTGTCACCGCCTGCCTGGGCGACACGGCGGACCCGGAAAGGGACGATATCCGCCTGGACGGCCGGCCCTTACCCCAAGCGCCTCGAAATGTGTACATCCTTCTGAACAAACCCCGAGGCTACGTGACAACCCTTTCTGATGAAAAAGGCAGACCCAACGCTGCCCAGCTGGTGGCAGACTGCGGGGTTCGGGTCTATCCTGTGGGACGGCTGGACATGGACTCCGAGGGCCTGCTGCTCTTTACCAACGACGGAGAGTTTGCCAACGCCCTGATGCACCCCCGGCATGAAACCCAAAAAACCTATGAGGTCTGGGTTGAACACTATGTCCCCGGGGGAGAAAAGCGCCTTGCCCGCCCCATTACCCTGGACGGCTACACCATTCGCCCGCCTAAGGTATGTCTGCAAAAGGCAGAGGGGGAAAAGGCGAAATTTCTCGTGACCATCCACGAAGGCAGGAACCGTCAGATACGCCGGATGTGTCAGGCGGCAGGCATGACATGCGTCCGTCTGCGACGCATTCGGGAGGGGGGCTTGGAGCTGGGAGACCTGCCCCTGGGAAAATGGCGGTATCTTACAGCGGACGAGATGAAAAAACTGCGATGACGAAGGACGAAAAAACGTCCTTCGTTTTTTGTGGAAATATGCCATGAATTTTTTTGAAACGCATCTTGCAAAGCGATTTGGTTTTTGTTACTATATTTTCAATCAAAAGAAATCGGGACGCTGTGAGTGCGTCCGTAGGAGGGTACCATGAGCTACGATATTTTAGCGCTCCTACAGGAGAAGGAACCCACCTTCTCCAAGGGCCAGAAACGCATTGCCCGCTACATTACCGAGGATTACGACAAGGCCGCTTTCATGACCGCCAACCGCCTGGGAAAGACCGTAGGGGTTTCCGAATCCACTGTGGTCCGCTTTGCCGTGGACCTGGGCTTCGACGGCTACCCCGAGATGCAGAAGGCCATGCAGGAAATGGTCCTCAATCGGCTGACCGCGGTCCAGCGCATTGAGGTTGCCAGCAACCGCATCGGAGACCAGGACGTGGTATCCATGGTTCTCCACTCCGATATGGAGAAGCTTCGCCAGACCGGAGAGGTCTTAAGCCGGGAGGAATTCTCTGCGGCAGTGAACGCCATTTTAAAAGCCAAGCGGGTCTATATTCTGGGAGTTCGCTCCACCGCACCTTTGGCGAACTTTTTAGGCTATTATATGAACTATATGTTCAATAATGTCCATGTTGTTTCCGGTTTTGGCATGGTGGAGATGTTTGAGAAAATCGTGGGCATCACCTCGGAAGACGTGCTCATTGCCTTCTCCTTCCCCCGGTACTCTTCTTCCACCACCAAGGGAGCAAAGTATTGCCGCTCTACGGGGGCCACGGTGATTGGCATCACCGACAGCCGCCTGTCCCCCTTGGGTGTCAACTCCGACCATGTGCTCATTGCCAAGAGCGATATGGTTTCGCTGGTTGACTCCCTGGTGGCCCCGCTCAGCATCGTCAATGCCCTGATTGTGGCCATCGCCGCCAAACGGGAAAACGAGCTGTCCCAGACCTTTGCGAATTTGGAGCGCATCTGGGACGAGTACGACGTCTATGCCAAGAATGAGGAGCAAGCATGAACTTTGATGGAATCGTCATCGGCGGCGGTCCTGCCGGCATGATGGCCGCCATTGCGGCGGCAAAAAATGGACAGAAGGTCCTGCTGCTGGAAAAAAACGACCGCCTGGGAAAGAAACTGCTCATTACAGGAAAAGGCCGCTGCAACGTCACAAATGACTGCTCTGCCCAGGACGTCCTGCAAAATACCCCTAGAAACGGCCGCTTTCTGTTCAGCGCCATGACGGCCTTTCCGCCGGAAAGTACCATGGCCTTTTTTACATCCCGGGGCTGTCCCTTGAAAACCGAGCGCGGGAACCGGGTGTTTCCCGTGACGGACAAGTCCTATTCCGTTCTGGACTGCCTGAAAGAAGAACTGCGCCGCCAGAATATCACGGTCCAAAGGGGAAAGGCCCAGCATATTCTCACAAAAGATGGGAAAGTTACCGCTGTACAGACAGAAGAGGAGACGCTCCCTGCTTCCTGGGTCATTCTCGCCACAGGCGGCGCTTCCTACCCAGCCACCGGCTCCACGGGAGACGGCTATGCCATGACAAGGGAGCTGGGGCATTCTATTGTTCCCGTTGAGGGATGCCTGGTCCCGCTGGAGACTTCCGGCACGGACTGCCAGGATATGCAGGGGCTGTCCCTGCGGAACGTAGGCGTGAAACTGCTAAGTGCCAAGGGAAAGATTCTTTATAAGGACTTTGGCGAGCTCCTTTTCACCCATTTCGGCGTCTCGGGTCCTACGGTGCTCTCCGCCAGCTGCCACCTGAAAGGGGAGGGCTGCCGCCTCATTCTTGACCTGAAACCCGCTCTGGATGAAGGAAAGCTGGACCAGAGAATCCAGCGGGATTTGGCGCTCTATCAAAACCGCAGTATGGAAAACGCCCTGACGGACCTGCTGCCCCGGTCAATGATTCCCGTGGTTCTGAGGCGGCTGGGAGTGGACCCCCAGACCCAGGCCAATGCCTTCACAAAGCAGAACCGCCGCTCCCTTGTGGAGCTGCTGAAAGCCTTTCCCATTGAGATCACAGGAAAACGCCCGGTGGCGGAAGCCATCATCACCAGAGGCGGCGTGAAGGTTTCCGAGGCGGACCCTAAGACCATGATGTCGAAAATCGCCCAGGGCCTCTTTTTCGCAGGAGAGATTTTAGACTGCGACGCTTACACAGGCGGCTTCAACTTGCAGATCGCCTGGGCCACTGCCTGGGCCGCTGGAACTGCCGCTGCGAAATACGCCATTGACAAATGAGACTCCCTGTACTAGAATAGTCCCAGTACAAATAAAGAACCCCCAGAGAAAACAGGAGGAAAAACCTATGTCTATGTATGAAAAGCTTGTGAACTATGCCGCCAAGCAGCTGGAGCTGGACGAGCATGAGATCACCCCGGATTCCACCTTCGAGAGCCTGGGCATCGATTCCCTGGACGTAGTGGAGATGATCATGGACCTGGAGACTGAGCTGGGTGTGGAGCTGGAAATGGAAGATCAGAAGATCACCACCTTCCAGGAGCTGGCTGATTTCATTGACTCCAAGCTGAACTAAATACCAAACCTTGTTTAAGCAGGCTGGCTTATAACAAGGTCGCACTAGTCGGGAAGTTAGCGGTTTCCTGTACCTGCATCGCTTCAGCAGGGATGAAACCCCACACCCGGGCGTCAAGGAACCGATACCTATGGGCAGTTTGATGTTGAGAGACCGGCCCTGCGCAACGAGAAACCGTGAACCATGTCAGGTGGGGAACCAAGCAGCATTAAGCGGAGCTTCTCGTGTGCCGCGGGTTTACCGTTCTTGAGTCGGGCTGTACGGTTCGGCAGCCGGATGTTCAAATGTGGGTGTGCGATCTTGTTATGAGCCAGCCTTTTTCATTCCAATGTTCCTTTGAGATGCCGGATAGGGGCTTTCCTTCCGCCTGCCCAGGGACAATTCTGCGAAGCTGCTATATTAAAAAGGAGGGGGACATATGTCAGCCTATCAAGCGCTTTATCGAAAATACCGTCCCCAGACCTTTGATGATGTATCGGGCCAGCTGGCTGTGACCCAGACCCTAAAAACCCAGATCATGACGGGGAAAATGAGCCACGCCTATCTCTTCACCGGGTCCCGGGGCACGGGCAAGACCAGCTGCGCCAAAATTCTGGCCAAAGCCGTCAACTGCCTGAACCCTGTAGGCGGAAATCCCTGCAACTGCTGCGCCGCCTGCCGGGCCATTGATTCCGGTTCCTGCATGGACGTGCTGGAAATTGACGCCGCCTCCAATAACGGCGTGGACAACGTCCGGGACCTGCGGGACGATGCCATCTACGCGCCCTCCCAGGTGAAAATGCGGGTGTATATCATCGACGAGGTCCATATGCTCTCCATTTCGGCCTTCAACGCCCTGCTGAAGATCATCGAAGAGCCGCCGGAACACCTGCTGTTCATTCTGGCAACCACGGAGCTTCACAAGGTCCCGGCAACCATTCTCTCAAGATGCCAGCGGTTCTCCTTCCGGCGCATCAGCCAGGAGGATATTGCCGCACGGCTTCAATATGTGGCCTACCAGGAGAACATCGACCTGGACGACTCCGCCGCCAAGATCTTGGCGAGACTGGCCGACGGCGGTATGCGGGATGGCCTGAGCTTATTGGACCAGTGCGCTTCGGCTACTACCGGGGAGCTGACAGCTGAGCGGGTCTACGCATGCCTTGGCATTGCGGGAGAGCAGAAATGCGCCGAAATTATGGGCTATATCGCGTCTCATGACACCCGCCGTACTTTGGAGCTTTTTAACCGTCTCTATGCTGAGGGCAAAGACATCGGAGCTCTGCTGGACGAGCTGGCCTGCCTTTGCCGGGACCTGCTGGTGCTGAAAACCGCAGGGGGAGCCGGTATCACCATGCTCTCCGGTATTTCTACGGACAAGGAAGCCATGGACCTCAGCAAAGCCTTTGGCACCGGAGAGCTGATCCGGATGATGGAGCGTATCGAGACCACCATGGCGGGCTTCACCCGCAGCAGCAGCCGCCGTTTGGACGCGGAGCTGTGTCTGCTGGAGCTGTGCCAGCCGGAGCTGAGCCTGGATGCAAAAAGCCTCAATGCCCGTCTGACCCGGCTGGAAGAGCAGATTAAAAGCGGAAGCCTTGTGGTTGCAGCTCAGAGACCGCAGACCGCGCCCCAGGAGGAAGAAGAGGAGCGGCC
>DVJG01000214.1 GCA_018710805.1 Candidatus Faecousia faecipullorum | reverse complement strand
AACTGCTTCACCCAGGCGATCTGCTTTTCTACGGAAGACAGGCTGGTGCCGCCTTCGGAGATGCGCTTTTCCACACAGGTTCTGAGGCTGATGGCGTCGTACAGGTCCTCTTCAAAGCAGTCGGAGAAGGTTTTATACTGGGAAAGGGGCATTTCCTCCAGGACACAGCCCTGTTCGATGCAGGCTGCCACGATTCTGCCGGAGATTTTATAAGCGTTGCGGAAGGGCAGGCCCTTTTTCACCAGATAGTCCGCCAGGTCCGTGGCGTTGATGAACCCTTCCTGGGCGGCCTTGCTCATATTCTCCGCCTTCACGGTCATGGTTTTTACCATGGGGGCAAAAACCCCAAGGCACTGCTTCACCGTGTCCACCGCGTCGAACACCGCCTCCTTGTCCTCCTGCATATCCTTGTTGTAGGCCAGGGGCAGGCCCTTGAGGGTGGTGAGCAGGGCCATCAGGTCCCCGTAGACCCGGCCTGTTTTGCCCCGGACCAGCTCCGCCATGTCGGGGTTCTTCTTCTGGGGCATAATGGAGGAGCCCGTGGTATAGGCGTCGGAAAGGGAGATAAACCGGAACTCCCAGCTGGACCAGAGGATGAGCTCCTCGGAAAACCGGCTCAGGTGCATCATAAGGGTTGCCAGGTCCCCCAGAAGCTCCAGGCAGAAATCCCGGTCCGAGACGCCGTCAATGGAGTTTCTCACGATGCCGTCAAAGCCCAGCTTCTCCGCCTCGAAGTTCCGGTCCGTATCGTAGGTGGTTCCCGCCAGGGCGCAGCAGCCGATGGGGCTCACATTCATCCGGCGGCGGCAGTCCGAAAGCCGTTCTAGGTCCCGCAGGAGCATCATGGCATAGGCCAGGATGTGGTGGGAGAAGAGAATGGGCTGGGCCCGCTGCAAATGGGTGTAGCCCGGCATAATGGCGGTTTTGTTGGCTTCCGCCTGTTCTACAATGGCACCCAGAAGCGCCTGAATCAGCGGCACCATGGCGTCAATCTCGGAGCGGAGATACATCCGCAGGTCCAGGGCCACCTGGTCGTTCCGGGAACGGGCGGTGTGGAGCTTTTTGCCCACGTCTCCCAGACGGTCCGTCAGAACCTGCTCCACAAACATATGGATATCCTCACAGGTCATGTCGAAGGAGAGCGCCCCGGAATTCAGGTCATCCAGAATCCCCTGGAGGCCTTCAATCAGGGTCTCGGCCTCGGCCTTTTTGATAATGCCCTTGGCTCCCAGCATGGCAGCGTGAGCCATGGAGCCCGTGATATCCTGGGCATACATCCGGCTGTCGAAGGAGATGGAGGAATTAAAGTCGTCCGCAATTGCGTCCACATCGCCGGATGTCCGTCCGGCCCACAGCTTTGCCATAGTGATTTCCCCTTTTATAAGACGGGAGGGGCAAGCCCCTCCCATGCTGAAATTGTTCGGATTACAGTTTTCCCTGTTCCCGCAGGGCCTGGACCTTGGTGGGCAGGCCCCAGAGGTTGATGAAGCCTGCGGCCTGGGCCTGGTCGTAGTCGCTTTCGCCGAAGGTCACCAGATTCTCGGAGTAGAGAGAGTAGGGAGAGGTGGTGCCTGCGGGGATGATGTTGCCTTTGTAGAGCTTCAGCTTCACCGTGCCGGTGACGTACTCGTTGGCCTTGTTGGCAAAGGCCGTCAGGGCCTCCTGGAGGGGAGAGTACCACTTGCCGTTGTAGATGAGGTCCGCATAATCCACGGCCAGCTTCTGCTTCAGGTGCATGGTGTCCTTGTCCACCGTGAGCATTTCCAGCTGCTGATGGGCAAAGTAGAGGATGGTGCCGCCGGGCGTCTCATAGACGCCCCGGTCCTTCATGCCCACCAGACGGTTTTCCACAATGTCGATGATGCCGATGCCGTTGGCGCCGCCCAGGGCGTTGAGCTTTTCAATGATTTTGGAAGCCTTCATCTTCTCGCCGTCAATGGCCACCGGGGCGCCCTGCTCAAAATCCAAGGTTACATAGGTAGGAGCGTCGGGGGCCATGGCGGGGGACACGCCCATTTCCAGGAAGCCGGGCTTGTCGTAATCCGGCTCGTTGGAGGGGTCCTCCAGGTCCAGGCCTTCGTGGCTCAGGTGCCAGAGGTTCTTGTCCTTGGAGTAGCTGGTCTCCCGGCTGATTTTCAGGGGCACGTTGTGGGCCTCGGCGTAGTCAATTTCCTCGTCCCGGGACTTGATATCCCACTCCCGCCAGGGGGCGATGATCTTCATGTTGGGGGCGAACCGCTTGATGGCCAGTTCAAAACGCACCTGGTCGTTGCCCTTGCCTGTGGCGCCGTGGGCAATGGCGTCGGCTCCTTCTGCCAGGGCGATCTCCGCCAGCTTCTTGCCGATTACAGGTCTGGCAAAGGCGGTGCCCAGAAGGTAGGTCTCGTATTTTGCCCCCATTTTGAGAGAGGGGATGATGACCTCGTCCACCATTTCGTCAATGAGGTCCGCCACAATGAGCTTGCTGGCTCCCGTGGCAAGGGCCTTTTCCTCAAGGCCTTCCAGCTCGTCCATCTGGCCCACATTGCCCGCCACGGCAATGATTTCCGGGTTGTCATAGTGCTCCTTCAGCCAGGGGATGATAATGGACGTATCCAGGCCGCCGGAATAGGCGAGAACGATTTTCTTAATGGTTTGCTTGCTCATGATCTTTGCCTCCGAATGAATAATATTCAGTGTGTTTGAGAATTCATACAAGGATTATACTCCCGCCGCGGACAGTTGTCAACCGTTCGCCACCCAAAAAGCAGATTTCGGCGGCTTTGCCGGGAACAGGGGCCCACGTCTGTGTTTTTACGTCATATTGCATAAAATCTCTCTGTTTTTATGCAGATATCGGAAAAATGTATGCAGAAATTCACAGCCGTCACGGCATTTGAAGGGAACGTGCCTCTTGGGCGGAAGGGTTTTCTCCGGATTCCGTTATACCGAATTTTTATACATTTCCCTGCCAATAATATGTTCTTTCTATTTTCCCGGGCCTATGCTATAATATAAGAAAATGGGAGGTATCGCCATGAATATCAACGAAATGAAAGCAAAAATGACCCAGGCGGGGTATGTCTACGACGACACCCTGGCCACCACATTGTATGTAGCCCTGCAGCTGGGCCGCCCCCTGCTCATTGAGGGCGCCGCCGGCGTAGGCAAAACGGAAATCGCCAAGGTCATGGCATCGGTCCTGGACCGGGACCTGGTGCGGCTCCAGTGCTATGAGGGCCTGGACGAGAGCAAGGCACTCTACGAGTGGAACTATCAGAAGCAGCTTCTTGCCATTCAGCTGGGCAAGGAGGAAAGCAGCCTCTTCGGAGAGGCGTATCTTCTGGAGCGGCCCCTTTTGAAGTCCATCCGGTCCGAAAAGCC
Organism: Candidatus Faecousia faecipullorum; assembly: GCA_018710805.1. Taxonomy (GTDB): domain Bacteria; phylum Bacillota; class Clostridia; order Oscillospirales; family Oscillospiraceae; genus Faecousia; species Faecousia faecipullorum. Next base: position 7,990 of record DVJG01000214.1, on the reverse strand, counting down.
CGTGGTGCTGCTGATTGACGAAATCGACAAGTCCGACGAGGAATTCGAGGCCTTTCTTCTGGAGCTTCTCTCGGAGATGCAGATCTCCATTCCGGAGCTGGGCACCGTCCGGGCAAAGACCGTTCCCTTTGTGGTGCTGACCTCCAACCGGGCCCGGCCCCTCAGCGAGGCCCTGCGCCGCCGCTGCGCCTACCTATATATGGAATATCCCGATGTGGAAAAGGAGCTGGCCATTCTCCGGGTGAAGCTTCCCCACATCGACGACCGTCTGGCGGGCCAGGTGGCCCTGGCGGTTCACGCCCTGCGGGACAGCGACACCATTCTCAAAAAGCCCTCCATCGCCGAGACCCTGGACTGGGCCGCAGCATTGGACGCTCTGGGCAAGCGGGAGCTGACTCCCGACGCCCTGCGGCAGACTGCGGGATTTGTCCTCAAAAACAACGAGGACCTGGCAGGTCTGGACTGCGAAGACCTGAGCCGGAAAGCCTGCTGCGGGACCTGCGGAGAAGAAAGCCACCCCTGCGAGGGCCACTGCCATGGATGACCCCAAGGTCTATCTGGAAAAGCTCACGGCCTTTTCCAGAATGCTGCGGCTGGAGGGCCTGGCCCTCAGCCCCAAGGAAACCGAGGACGCGGCCAAGCTGCTCACGGAGCTTGGCATGGGAGACCGGAAGGCGGTGAAAACCGCACTGCGGACGGTCTACGCCAAGAGCCGGGAAGAACAGATTGCCTTTGACCGCTGCTTTGACGCCTTTTTCCTGTCGGAGGAGGCCATGCGGAAGCAGGCCCAGGAACAGGCCCAGCGGGAACAGGAGCTGGAAGAAAACCGCCGTCAGGCTCAGGAGGAGCTGCAGCTGGCCGGCAAGCCCATGGACCTGAGCGAAAAACAGCGGGAAACCTACGCCGCCATGCCGGAGGAAGCCCGTCAGCGTCTGCGGAACTTCATGGACAAGTACCGGGGCAGCGCCGAGCGGAACCCCAAGCTATACAGCGAATTTATCCATTCCGTCTTCACCCGGACCCTGCTGGAGCAGCAGATGCTCCTGGAAAACGCCGGGCTGGGAGGCGAGGCGGCGGACCCGGACATCGGCATCCTCTACCGGGACATCTCCGACTTCCGGGACACGGAAATCCCCAAGGCCATCGAGCTGATTCAGGCCGTGGCCCGGCAGATCAACGGTGAGCTGGCCGCAAAGCGCCGCTCCGGAGGCCACGGAGGAAAACTGGACTTCCGCCGGACCATCCGCAAGGGCCTGGAAACAGGAGGAAGCCTCCATCGTCTCAAGTTCCGCCGGAAGCCCCGGCGGCGCAAGCACCTGGTTATGCTCTGCGACGTGTCCGGGTCCATGGTCCAGTTTTCGGAATTTGCCCTGCGGTTTATCCAAAGCCTGGGGGAGGCGGCGGACAGTTCCCGAACCTTTCTCTTTTCCGAGACCATGGTGGAGGCCGACGCCTTTCAGCTGCAGAATATGGACCGGTTCCGCTCTTACGTCAAGGAAACCGGCATTTACGGCCGGGGCACGGACCTGGGCACGGCTCTCCAGGAGCTTTGCAGCCTGCGCCCGCCGGTGCTCACCGCCGGAAGCACCCTGCTCATCCTGTCGGACACGAAAACCATTGACTTCCCCCGGGCCATGGGGGCCCTTGCAGAGGCAAAGCGTCTGGCAGGGCGGGTCATTTTCCTCAACCCCATTCCGGAAAAGAACTGGCAGTATGTAAGGACCATCCAGGCCACCGCGGAACTGGTGCCCATGATTCCCTGCAGCACCCTGCGGGAGCTGGCCGCCGCCTGCCGGAGGCTTTGATCTGCGGCGTTTTCGGTGCTTTTTCACAGTCGGGCCGCATTTTGGAGCCGATTCTTCACCTCTCTTGAGAAATTGTGATTTTTTAGTTGACGTACCCAAAAATCAGTGTTATAGTAGGGGAACATTAGTTCTCCGCACGCGCACAAGTGTGCACGGAACACAAATTCAGAAGGAGAGAAGAGACTATGAAAAAGATGCTTTCCCTGGTCCTGGCTATGGCAATGGTCCTGGCCCTGGCCGCCTGCGGCGCAGAAAGCGCCCCCGCTGAGGATGGAAAATTCACCGTGGGTATCTGCCAGCTGGTCCAGCACCCGGCCCTGGATGCCGCTACCCAGGGATTCATGGACAAGCTTACGGAGCTTCTGGGCGCAGACAATGTGACCTTTGACCTCCAGAACGCCTCCAACGACCAGAACGCCTGTGCAACCATTGCCAATGCCTTTGTCTCCGCCAACGTGGACCTGATTCTGGCAAACGCCACCCCGGCCCTTCAGGCCGCCGCTGCCGCCACGGGAGACATCCCCATTCTGGGCACCTCCATCACCGAGTACGGCGTGGCCATGGGCATTGAGAACTTTAACGGCACCGTTGGCGGCAACATCTCCGGCACCTCCGACCTGGCGCCTCTGGACCTCCAGGCCAAAATGGTGAAGGACTGGTGCCCCGACGCCAAGACCGTGGGCCTTCTGTACTGCTCCGCCGAGTCCAATTCCCAGTACCAGGTGGATACGGTCCAGAAGTACCTGGAAGAGATGGGCCTTACCTGCACCCAGTACCCCTTCTCCGACTCCAACGACATGGCCTCCGTGGCCCAGACCGCCGCTGACAACTCCGACGTCATTTACGTCCCCACGGACAACACCGTTGCCAGCTACGCAGAGACCGTCAACAATATCTGCCAGCCTGCGGGAATCCCCGTCATTGCCGGTGAAGAGGGCATCTGCAAGGGCTGCGGCATTGCCACCCTGTCCATCAACTACTACGACCTGGGCGTCAAGACCGCGGAAATGGCCGCACAGATTCTAAAGGGTGAGGCTGACATTTCCACCATGCCCATCGGCTATGTGGACAAGCAGACCCCCAAATACTGCGCCGCTAACTGCGAGGCCCTGGGCATCACGCCGCTTCCCGGCTACGAGCCCATCGCCTGATTCTTCCACAAGTGCATCACCGGGCGAGACGGCAAACGCCGCCTCGCCTCGGCGTGTCTTTTCCCATTCCTGGCATAATGCAGAGGAGGGATCAATTTCTCCCCTCAGCTTGTCAAAAAAGCCTCGCAGAGTTTGCCGCCATTGGCGGCAAATAGAGTCCAATCCGTTTTCTGCCGGGGCGTGTACCTGGCAGAAAACACATCTCAGACTGCAAGTGTGGAATTTGCCCCCCACTGGGGGACAAATTATGCACGCAGCAGGCTGCCAAAGTTTGTCGGAAAAGCCCGCAAGGGGTTTTTCGACAGTCTGAGAGGAGGGATAAGTCCCTCCCCTACAGTAAATGTTTCTAATTTCCCACATGGAGGATTTTTCTTTATGGCAAATTTCTGGAGCGCCCTGCCCGGTGCAGTTTCCCAGGGTCTCATCTGGGGCATCATGGCCATCGGCGTCTACATCACCTATAAGCTTCTGGACATCGCTGACCTGACCGTGGACGGCTCCTTTGCAACCGGCGGCGCGGTCTGCGTGGTCATGGTCACCGCCGGATACAGCGTCTGGGTCGCCATGCTCTGTGCCGCTCTGGCGGGACTATTGACGGGCCTGGCTACGGGTTTTTTCCACACCAAGTGCGGCATCCCCGCCATTCTGTCCGGCATTCTGACCCAGCTGGGTCTCTGGTCCGTGAATCTCGCCATTATGGACATGAAGGCCAACATCGCCCTGAACGTCAATAACTACAAGCTTCTGGTGTCCCTGCGGTATCTCCAGGACGTCCAGAAGGGCACCCGGCCCTTTATCCAGCACCCCATCTTCGTGGTGGGCGTCGCCACGGTTCTCACCATCGCCGTTCTGTACTGGTTCTTCGGCACGGAGCTGGGCTGCTCCATCCGGGCCACCGGCGCCAACGCCCATATGGCCCGGGCCCAGGGCATCAACACCAATTTCAACAAGGTCCTTGGCCTTGCCATTTCCAATGGTCTGGTAGCCCTGTCCGCCGCCATGCTGAGCCAGTACAACGGCTACGCCGACATCAACATGGGCCGGGGCGCCATTGTCATCGGCCTTGCCGCCATCATCATCGGCGAGGGCCTTTTCAGCAAGATTTTCCACAACTTCGCACTGAAACTGCTGGCCGTTTCCCTGGGCGCCATTGTCTACTATCTGGTCATCCAGTTCGTCATCAGCACCCTGAAAATCAACACCAACTACATGAAGCTGATCTCCGCCCTCATTGTGGCCCTGTTCCTGGCAGTGCCCTACTGGCGGGAGACGGCCTCCCGTAGAAAACCCAAGGAGGCTCGCCATGCTTAAAATTGAAAACGTCTGGAAAACCTTCAATCCCGGCACCGTCAACGAAAAGGTGGCACTGCAGTGCCTGAGCCTTACCATGAACGAGGGAGATTTCGTCACCGTCATCGGCGGCAACGGCGCGGGAAAGTCCACTATGCTCAACGCCATTGCCGGCGTCTTCCCGGTGGATTCGGGAAAAATCACCATCGGCGGCGTGGATGTGACAAACCTGCCTGAGTACAAGCGGGCCAAGTACATTGGCCGGGTGTTCCAGGACCCCATGATGGGCACCGCCGCCACCATGCAGATCGAAGAGAATCTGGCCCTGGCTGCCCGCCGGGGGCAAAGCCGGACCCTGGTCCCCGGCATCACCAAGGCCGACCGGGAAAACTACCGGGAACAGCTGAAAATCCTGGACCTGGGATTGGAGAACCGCCTCACCGCCAAGGTGGGTCTGCTCTCCGGCGGCCAGCGTCAGGCTCTGACCCTGCTCATGGCCACCCTGCAGCAGCCGAAGCTCCTGCTTCTGGACGAGCACACCGCCGCCCTGGACCCCAAAACCGCCGCTAAGGTCCTCTCCGCCACCCAGCGCATTGTGGAAAAGAGCCATCTGACCACCCTGATGATTACCCACAATATGCGCGACGCCATCAACTACGGCAACCGTCTCATTATGATGTGCGAGGGCCACATCCTGGTGGACGTGGCCGGGGAGGAGAAGAAAAAGCTCACCGTGGAGCACCTGCTGGACCTCTTCAGCGAAGCCTCCGGCTCCGATGAAGTCAGCGACAAGATGGTGCTGTCCTGATAACTTTGCCCCAGCGCCGCCGGAACATTCCGGCGGCGCTTTTTTCGGGCCGCTTCTCACGCCGCGTGAAAATGATTTCCGTTTTTTCCGAAATTCTCCTGGGGTTCGCCGTTGTCCTGGGGCGGAAGTTGTGCTATAATGAGAAAAACAGCGAAATTTGCGAGGACATCCCATGCTCAGTGAATCCATTAAGCTTTCCCAGGGCGACGTAAAACGTCTCCTTGGCGCCGCCAGTCCCGACGCGGCGCTTCTCTATCTCTACTTAAAAAGCGGAAACCCCCTGAAAGACGCCGGAGAGGATTTGCAGATGAACGCCTCCCGCTTAGGCTGCGCCGGGGCAACCCTGCGCCAGCTGGGGCTCATCTCCCAGGACCGCCCCGGCAGCTTTGCCCCCGGAGAGCGCCCCGCCTACTCCGAGCAGGACGTCATGGAGGCCATGGAACACGAAAATTCCTTCCAGAGCCTCTATGGGGAAATCCAGCGGCTTCTGGGCCGGAGCCTGAACACCGAGGAGCTGAAAATCCTTCTGGGCTTTGTCCGGTACCTGGGACTTCCCGCCGATGTGATTTCCGTACTGGTGTGCTACTGCAAGGACCGGGCCCGCCAGAAGGGCCGCCTTCGCAATCCCTCTCTCCGCACCATTGAGAAGGAGGCCTACGCCTGGGCGGAAAAGGGCATCGACACCGTGGAAGAGGCCGCCGCCTACATCCGCACCCAGAACGTCCGGGCCTCCCGGCTGGCCCGGCTCATGAACACCCTGCAGATTCACGGCCGGAATCTCACCCCCGCCGAGGAGCGCTACGCCCAGAGCTGGCTGGACATGGGCATGGAGGAAGAGCTGTACGCCCTGGCCTACGAGCGGACCTGTCTGAATACCGGAGGCCTCAACTGGGCCTACATGAACAAAATTTTGCAGCGCTGGCACGAGCAAGGTCTGCGGACCCCAGAGGAAGTCCGCACGGGAGACCGGAAGGCCGGCGTTCCCAAGGGTGCGTCCGGAGAGCTGGGCCAGGCAGAGCTGGACGCCATTGCGAAACTATTGCAGGAGGGATAACAAGTGGCATACAGCACAGAAGTGGTACGCCGGGCCCGGGCCCGGCTGGCCCAGGCCAAAGAAGACCGGGAATCCGAAAACCGCCAGCATCTGGCCGTGGCCTACGCCCGGGTGCCCCGGATTCGGGAGATCGACATGGAGCTCCGGCGGACCATGGCCCAGGCAGCCCAGGCGGCCTTTCTCCAGGGCACCGACGGCCGGGAGGCCATGGAGAGCATTCGTCTGCACAATCTGGCGCTTCAGCAGGAGCGGATGCGCCTGGCTGCGGAAAATTTCGAAGAGGGCTACCTGGACGACAGCCCCGTGTGCAGTATCTGCGGCGGAAGCGGCTATGTAGGCACGTCCATGTGCGAGTGCCTCCGGGAGCTGTGCCGTCAGGAGCAGAAAAAGGAGGTCTCCATTCTCTCGGGAAGCCACGAGACCTTCAATCAGTTTCGGCTGGACTATTACCCAGACCGCTATGACCCCAAATACGGCCACAGCCCCCGGGAAATCATGGACAAAACCCTGCAGAATTGCCGCCGCTACGCCTCGACCTTTACCACCAATTCCGGGAACCTTCTGTTCATCGGAGGCACGGGCCTGGGAAAGACCTTCCTCTCGGCCTGCGTGGCCCGGGCTGCCGCCGACCGGGGCTACAGCGTGATTTATGAAACCGCCTCCCATCTGTTCACGAAGCTGGAGCAGGCGAAATTCAGCCCCAGCGAGGATGCCCGCCGGGAGGCCGCCAAATTCACGGACTGCGACCTGCTCATTCTGGACGACCTGGGCACAGAGATGCCCGGCCAGTTCACCACGGCGGCTCTCTACAGTCTTCTGAACGACCGGATTCTGGCCGGAAAGCCCATGGTCATCTCCACAAACCTGAATGTGGAGGAGCTGGGCCGCCGGTACTCCCCCCAGATTGCCTCCCGGCTCCAGGGCAGCTTCCAGCAGCTCATTTTTGTGGGCGAGGATATCCGGGTACTGAAAAATCGGAGAAGTCTATGAAAATCGGAATTTTATTTGATCTGGACGGCACCCTCCTGGACACCCTGGAGGACATTCTGGCCGCTACGAATTATGCACTCTCGGTCCACGGCTATCCCAGCCGGACCCTGGCGGAGCTGCGCCGCTTTGTGGGAAACGGGGCGGAAAATCAGATCCGGCTGTCCCTTCCGGAGGGAGCTTCCCCGGAGGAAGTGCAGACCGTCCTCGCCACCTACAAGCCCTACTACACGGCCCACTGCCAGCATTTCACCCGTCCCTATGAAGGCATCCCCCAGGCCCTGGCCCAGATTTCCCGGAAGTATCCCCTGGCCATTGTGTCCAACAAGCCCGACGCTGCGGTGAAGGCTCTCTGCGCCCGGGAATTTCCCGGCATCTTCGCCCTGGGAGAATCCCCTGACTGCCCCAGAAAGCCCGACCCCGCCATGGTCCGCAAGGCCCTGGCTGCCATCGGCGCGGACACCTGCGTCTTTGTAGGCGACAGCGAGGTGGACCTGCTGACGGCGAAAAACGCCGGCGTCCCCTGCCTGTCCGTGCTCTGGGGCTTCCGGGACCGGGAGGACCTGGAAAAAGCAGGAGCCCTCCGCCTCTGCCAGGACCCTGCGGAGCTTCCCCAGGTGCTGGATTCCCTGATTTCGTCAGGCCTCTGATTCCATCGTTTCAAAGGAGAAAACATGGCAAACGAATTTTACGCCCTGCTGGGACGGATGCGCTACATCACCCGCTGGGGCCTTATGCGAAACACCTTTTCCGAGAACATTGCGGAGCACAGCTTCCAGGTGGCGATTCTCGCCCACGCCCTGGCTCTCATCCGCCGGGACATTCTCCATCTGGAAGCCCCGGACCCGGACCGCTGCGCTGCGGCGGCCCTCTATCACGACGCCTCGGAGATTCT
>DVJG01000213.1 GCA_018710805.1 Candidatus Faecousia faecipullorum | reverse complement strand
CACTTCCTCTCCGTGGAATACATACAGCCTGCCGGGCGTCTTGCTTTTCAGCTCCATTTTCAGTTGAGGAAGCCCGTTGGGAGCCGCTTTTTTTGCCATGGAAGTCACCTTCTGATGCGGATGTCTCCGTTTTCATCCGTGCGATAGACAATGCAGCCGTAATTTCTAATTCGCTCCAAGGTCTCCGGCGCCGGATGGCCGTAAGAATTGTTTTCTGACAGAGAAATGCAGACGATTTTGGGACGGACCGCGGCGAGAAGGGCATCGGATGTGGCATTTTTTCCGCCGTGGTGGCCTGCAATGAGGACATCCACCTCCGGAAGCTCCGCAAATTCCAGCAATTCCTTTTCGCCTTCTGTGCCCCTGTCACCGGTTACCAGTATATCACATTTCTCAGAATCAAACAAGACGCAGAGGCTGTTTTCATTGCGGTCACCGGCAGAATGGGGGGCAAATATGGAGATTGTGGTCTCACCGAAGCTGAGGCGCAGGTCATCTGTGGCGCAGACAATCCTTCCCTGGGTGCCGTAGTCCTTGGCCGTGGGCGGCAGAATGAGAAGGTCCGTGTCTACCCGGGTGAGAAGATTCTCCACGGCGCCCTCGTGGTCCCGGTCCAGGTGGGTCAAAATCAGGCCGTCCAGACGGCAGATTCCCTGGCTGAGAAGGGTTTCGGCAGCAATATCCGCCGTGCGTTGGTCGTCAGACCCGCCGCAATCCACCATGTAGGTTTTCCCCTGGGACTGGAAAAGCAGGCATTGGCCTTGGCCAACGTCCAGCACAGTAAGCTGGGCGCCGTCCCTCAGAGGTTCCGCCCAGGAAGCGAGCAGCGCCATGCACAAGCCCAGTGTTCCGCAGCATAGCAGCACCTTGGGGCGGCGCTTTCCAAAACAGAACGCAAAGAGCAGAATGTAGACAAAAATCAGCCAGGCGACAATATACGGGCTGCGGGTATAGACTGCCGCCAGAGGAAATTTCCCCAAGGTCTTTGCCGCAAACAGCACAAATCGGATGGGCCACGCCATACAGATTGCAATGAAGTTTGCTCCGGCGGTCCAGAAAAATCCCAGCAGGCAAACAATCAGGATGCCATAGAAAAGAAAGCTGATGAGCCAGAGTACCAGCAGGTTCGTCACTACGCCAATAAGGCTTACGGTGCCAAAGTAAATCGCACACAGCGGCGTCGTCAGTGCCGTGGCGCTGAGAGTCAAGGACACCGACGCAGAAATGGATTTTGCGAGAAAAAACCGAAAGGGGGCGGATTTTTTCGCCGGGCATTTTCTCATGAACCAGCCGTAAATACGAGGGTAAAACAGGTAAATTCCCGAGACACTGGAAAGCGAGAGCTGAAAGCCCACGTCGGTGACGGTGAGCGGGTTCACAGCCAGCATGACAAGAACCGCAAAGGAAAGGGCCGTGGGACCGTCGTAGTCCTTATCCAGCAGTTTTGCCAGAAGCACCAGGGAGAACATGAGACAGGCGCGCTGTATGGAAGGGGTGAATCCTGCCAGTGCCGCAAAGAGGAGCAGCAGCGGGAAACCCGCCAGCGCCGTGAGAACGCGTTTGCGGAAGGTAACCAGTGACAGTAAGCCAAAGAGAATGGATACATGAAGTCCCGACACCGCCACCACATGGCGGATACCGCTGATCCGAAAGCTGCACTCCGTTTCGTAGTCAAAATCCCGGGTATCCCCCAGAAGCAGCGCTTTGGCAAAGGGCGCGGCATCCCGGGGAAAGGAATCCGTGAGAATGCTCTGGAGGCGGTGGCGAAGCACCGCGGGAAAATCCCGGAGGCCGGGCTCCCCCTTCGTCACCGTCACAGCGTCCTGTGCATAGAGCAGCAGATAGATGCCCCGGCCTTTGTGATAGGTAGGGTCCTGGTCACCGCCGGAGGCCGTGAGCCGGAAGCGGAAGGTTCCCGCAATTTTATCTCCCGGCGCAATGGGTGCCCCTTCGTCCAGGTAGGCCCGGACACGATAGGACCTTTCGTTTTCCGTATACATCCCGTCTACCCCAAGGCCGTAGGCCGTGTCGTAGCTATAGTCCGTTGCCCGGATGGTGATGGTTTTGGTCTCGCCGTCCAGGGCAGCGGCTTTTGTCAGAACCAGGCGGTCAAATTGGGAAAACCACAGCGTCCCCAGAGATACGCCCAGCAAAACGGCGGATAAAACTGTCAATATCCGTCGTTTCCGGGCAAACAGGCACAAAAGCAGTCCCAGAAGAAATGCGGCAAGAAACACTGCCCCAAAGCATTCCGCCAGGCCGTAAGCCCAGACCGCCATAGCCGGGCCAAAGCCCAGGGTAAACCACATCAGTTTTCGCACGCTGTCCACCCCTTTCTGCGAAAAAGGGACGCAGTATTGTCTGCGTCCCTTTTACTAAGGAAACTCTGATTAAATTGGCAAGAGCTGGCAGCAAAAGATTTTGGCTCAGCCGAAAGTCCTGAAAATAGAGAAATACTGTATGTATTTCCTATTTTCAGAACTGCACGGATGGGGCAAAAGATTCGCTGCCCAGCCGAAGACGATTTATTCAGAGCTTCCCTAAACTCAGTGCAGTTTGGAATCCACGAAATCGTCCACCAGAGCCAAGGCGTTATCCACCCGCAGGGCGTCCTTACCGCCGCCCATGGCGGAGTCGGGCTTGCCGCCGCCGCTGCCGCCGCAGGCGCAGCAGACCTGCTTTACCAGGTCGCCGGCCTTGATTCCGGCAGCCACTGCTTCCTTGCCGCAGACGGCCAGGAAGGTGGGCTTGTCCCCGTTGACAGTCGCCAGAACCGCCACGACCTTCGGGTCCTTCTCTCTCAGCAGGTCACCCATCTGGCGAAGCTTCTGAGCGTCGGCGCTGGCAATCGTAGCGGTGAGCACCTTGAAGCCCTTCACAGTCCGGGCGCCGAAGAGGAACCGGTCCACCTGTCCGGCGGCTTCCTTCGCCCGGTACTGCTCGATAAAGCGGCGCAGTTCCTTCAGCTCTTCCAGCTGATTCTGAATTTTTGCAGCCAGTTCGCTGGGCTTGACCTTCAGCTTGGTAGCAGCTTCCAGCAGTGTGTTCTGGCTCTTTTCCATCTTCTGGAGGCAAACTTTGCCTGTGATGGCCTCAATACGGCGAACACCGGAAGCAACGCTTCCTTCGCTCTCCATCTCGAAGGGGCCAACCTTGGCGGTGTTGTCCAGGTGGGTGCCGCCGCAGAGCTCAATGGAGTAGTTGCCCATGTTCACAACACGGACCACATCGCCGTATTTTTCGCTGAACAGGGCTGCGGCGCCCATGGCCTTGGCCTCGTCAATGGGCATTTCCCGGATGTCCACGGGGTAACCCTCCAGAATGGAATTCTGGACAATGGCATTGACCTTCTGCAGCTCATCAGCGGTCATGGGCTGATAGTGGGTAAAGTCAAAGCGCAGACGGTCAGGCTCTACATAGGAGCCAGCCTGATGGACATGGTCACCCAAAACGGCCTGGAGGGCCTTCTGGAGCAGGTGGGTAGCGGTATGGGCACGCATAATAGCCTTGCGGCGCTCCACGTCAATGGAGGCAATCACTTCGTCATCCACTTTGAGAGAGCCCGCAGCCATCTTGCCGTAGTGCAGATACTTGCCGCCCTTGTCCTTCTGGACGTTTTCCACCAGGAAGCGGCAGTTGCCTGCCAGAATGACACCGTGGTCTGCCACCTGGCCGCCCATTTCGGCGTAGAAGGGAGTCCGGTCCAGAACCAGGATGCCGCTCTCGCCGCCGGCGATGGTGCCGGAAACCTCGTCACCTACGCAGACCGCCAGGATTTTGGCGTTGCAGTTGTTCTCGGTGTAGCCCACAAACGTGGTGGGAGTGTTATCAAGGCCCAGATCGATGCCGGCCCAGGCCAGGTCGCCCAGGGCCTTCCGGGCTTCTCTTGCCCGGACCTTCTGCTCCTGCATGAGCTTCTGGAAGCCCTCCTGGTCCAAGGTCATATCCTCATCGGCAACCATTTCCAGAGTCAAGTCAATGGGGAAACCATAGGTGTCGTAGAGCTTGAAGGCATCGGCGCCGGAGAACTGGGTCTCCCCCTTGGCCTTGTGCTCAGCCAGCATGGAAGCAAAAATGGCCATGCCGCCGTCAATGGTCCGGGCGAAGTTCTCCTCTTCCACCTTCACGACCTTTGTAATGTAGGCAGCGCGCTCCCGCAGGTAGGTATAGTGGTTCTCATTCTCATGAACCACGGTTTCCACCACTTCAAAGAGGAAGGGATGGTTCACGCCCAGGAGCTTGCCATGGCGGGCGGCCCGGCGCAGAAGTCTGCGGAGCACATAGCCCCGGCCTTCGTTGCTGGGCAGAACGCCATCGGCGATCATAAACGTTGCGGCCCGGATGTGGTCCGTAATAACCCGCAGGCTCACGTCCATCTTCACACTCTGGCCGTAGGAAGCGCCTGTGAGCTGTGTGACCTTGTTGGTGATGTTCATGACGGTGTCCACGTCAAAGAGGGAATCCACGTCCTGGCACACCACAGCCAGACGCTCCAGGCCCATGCCCGTGTCGATGTTCTTCTGGGCCAGCTCGGTGTAATTGCCGTTTCCGTCGTTGTCGAACTGGGAGAAGACGTTGTTCCAGACCTCCATATAGCGGTCGCAGTCACAGCCCACGGTGCAGCCGGGCTTGCCGCAGCCGTACTTTTCGCCGCGGTCGTAGTAAATTTCGGAGCAGGGGCCGCAGGGACCGGAGCCGTGCTCCCAGAAGTTGTCCTCCTTGCCGAAGCGGAAGATGCGCTCAGCGGGAACGCCTACCTCTTTGTTCCAAATCTCAAAGGCTTCCTCGTCGTTTTCGTAGATGGAGGGGTAGAGACGATTCTCGTCCAGACCCACCACTTTGGTCAGGAACTCCCAGCTCCAGGCGATGGCCTCGTGCTTAAAGTAGTCGCCGAAGGAGAAGTTGCCCAGCATTTCAAAGTAGGTGCCGTGGCGGGCGGTCTTGCCAATGTTCTCAATGTCGCCTGTGCGGATGCACTTCTGGCAGGTGCAGACTCTGTGGCGGGGAGGCTCCACTTCGCCCTTGAAGTAGGGCTTCATGGGGGCCATGCCGGAGTTGATGAGAAGCAGAGATGCGTCGTTCTGAGGAATCAGAGAGAAGCTGGGCAGGCGAAGATGGCCCTTGCTCTCAAAGAAGGAGAGGAACATCTCACGCAGTTCGTTTACGCCGTAAAGCTTGGGATTCATAGGAAATTACCTCCAAATGTTGTGAAAAAATAAACGCCGCCCCAAGTATAGGGGCGACGGTCATCGCGGTACCACCCTAATTATCCGGAAATCCGGACATCTTAGACGCTCTGTAACGGGAGCCCCCGTCCCGGTCCTCCCGGGCAACAGAGAGAAGTGGCTTGCAAGGTCTGAACCCAGGGGCTTTCACCGTCTCCCCCTCGCTAAGGGCTTTCTCCTTGCTTGGTTTCTCCATGGTCTTTGCATATCTCTTAGTATTCTACCACAAAACACGAAAATGTCAATCAGAAAATGGGGAAATGACAGATTTTTAAGACCTCTCCGTCTTTCGCGACCAGCGGGAATACCATTTTTCTGTAGGGGATGGATTCATCCCTCCCCTAATAGTCGTATTTGAAACAAGTATATATTACGAATTAAGGGAGGGGCAAGCCCCTCCCCTACCGAGGATTACCGCAAAGTTCCTTGGTTTTTATCCCAGAAGTACCGGAACAGGACATGGGTGATTTCCGGGTAGGTCAGGTCCTCGGGGAGGGTGTCAAAGGTCTGGACCTCGGCCATTTCCCAGGCGGGCATATCACCAAGGGAGTGGATGGTGGCATG
>DVJG01000025.1 GCA_018710805.1 Candidatus Faecousia faecipullorum | reverse complement strand
AAGATTTGCAGGACATTTTTGGCGCTGGAGGGGCTTGACGACCGGGTGGACATTCGCTGGGATGACATCAGTCTGCAGGACATCAACCAGGAGGCCCAGGCGGAGCTGTATTCCGCCCAGGCGGAAAAATACCGGGCAGAGGCCCGAAAGGCATAAGGAGGAAAACTATGCAGGTAAAAAAGGAAAGCGAGGTATGTTCCAGCGGCGTGCCCACCGCAGCCCAGCTGGAAAAAATCAACGCCCTGGCCAAGGGGACACTCAAGGAGGACCAGGTATATGTGTTCTCCCTGCGGCTCTGTGACGACCAGGTGGACCGGGACGGCGAGCGATTCGATACGGAAGCTCTTCCGGAACTTGCCCGTCTGTTCCTGGGCAAAACGGGCATTGTTGACCACCGGTGGAGTGCGGAAAACCAAGTGGCGAGAATTTTTGAGACCCAGGTGGTCCGGGAAAAAGGGGTCAGCTACATTAAAGCCTGGGCCTACATCCGGCGGGGCGGTCAAGGGGACGAGACCATTGCCGACATTGAAGCCGGCATCCGCAAGGAGATCAGTGTGGGCTGCGCCATGGGCCGGGCGGTATGCTCCGTCTGCGGCGCGGACTACGGAACCTGCGGCCACCGCAAGGGCGAAGTCTACGATGGCGTTACCTGCTGGGCCATTCTGCGGGAACCTATGGACGCCTATGAATTCTCCTTTGTGGCGGTGCCTGCCCAGCGGGAGGCCGGCGTGCTCAAAGCCATGGGCGGCGGGAAAAAGCTGCAGGAGCTTGCGCGGGAGTTCGGCGCCCAGGAGGAATATCGAAAACTCTTCGCCCAGGCGGAACTGGGGAAGCAGTACCGGAAGGAACTGGAGGACAATGTGGTCCGGCTGGGGCTGAGCCTGGATTTGGGTGTTTCCGAGCCTGTGCTTCGGGGCATTGCCCAGACGGCGGGGGAAAAGGACCTGATGGCTTTGAAAGCCGCTTTGGAAGAGAAGATGAATGAAATGTACCCCGCGGCTGTCCAGCTTTTCCGCAAGCCGGAAAAGGAAGCTGTGGACAGCGGCTTCCTGATTTAACCTTATTTTGTATCCGATATCCCAAAATCATGGGATATTCTGATAAAATTTACTTTATGGAGGAATGAAAATGGGATTTGACAATCTGAAACTGGAAAAGGGTATGTATCGCCAGGAGGGTATGAGCTTTACCCAGGTGCTGGAGTCCCTGGACCCCAGCGAAAACTATCGGGGCACGGCTTTGGAGGGCACCGATGCCTTCCAGCGTCAGCTTAAGCGCTTCGGCATCCGGGCCAAGGGCGCGGGCTCTTCCCCTGTGGAGAAGTTCTTCCGCACCATGGACTCCGCTGTGCTGTTCCCCGAGTACATCGCCCGGACCGTGCGGCAGGGCATGGAGGAAAACGACATCCTGCCTGCCATTACCGCAACCACCACCATCATTGACGCAATGGACTACCGCTCCATCTACTCCATTGCCACTGACGAAGACAAGGAGCTGAAGGATGTGGCCGAGGGTGAGACCATCCCCGAGACCGAGGTCAAGAGCAAGGAGCACCTGGTGAAGCTGACCAAACGGGGCCGGATGCTGGTGGCTTCCTACGAAGCCCTGCGGTTCCAGAAGCTGGACCTCTTCGGCGTCATGCTGCGGCAGATCGGTGCCCACATTCAGAAGCAGCAGCTTGCCGATGCCGTGAAGGTCCTGAAGGACGGCGACGGCAACGAAAACCCCGCTGCGGTGCTGACGGTGGGCACCTCTCCCATCTCTGGCGAAAAGGGCACGCTGGCCTATGACCAGATGGTGGAATTCTGGGGCCAGTTTGACCCCTACACCATGAACACCATCCTCTGCTCCACAGGCACCATGACCAAAATGCTGAAAATTCCTGAGCTGCAGAACCCCATGACGGGTCTGAACTTCCAGGGCACCGGAAAGCTCTCCACCCCTCTGGGCGCCCAGCTTCACCGCACTTCCGCCGTGGAGGAGGGCACCATCATCGGCCTGGACAACCGCTATGCCCTGGAGCAGATCCGGGCAGGAGACGTGCTGGTGGAGTACGACAAGCTCATTGACCGTCAGCTGGAGCGGGCTGCCATTACCGCCATTGCGGGCTTTGGCAAGATCTGCACCGACGCGGCCAAGGTGCTGGTGGTATGAGCATCCAGGAGGAGGTCTTCTCCAAGGCCGTGAAGCTGGCTGGGACCTTGGCAGAAGGCCAGGAGGAGCTTTTGCAGACACTGTCCGCAGCGGCAGCGGCAGGTCTGGAAGCCAGGCTTCGGGATGATGTGACCGTGGATGATTGCCGCGAAGTTTTTGTCACGGCGGCCAGCTTTCTGGCCGTTTCCGCCCTGGAGGACTGCAGCCGGGGGAAGAACGTCCGGGAGTTCCGGGCAGGGGATTTGACCGTGAAGGAAGGAAGCACATCGGGCACTTCCGCCCGGAATTGGGAAACCCAGGCGAGAATGCTCATGGGCCCCTATCTCCGGGACAGCTTCTGCTTTCTGGGGGTGTGACATGAGAAAAGCCATTGAGGACGTCATGGCCCGGTACGGTACGGCATTGACGGTTCTGCGAGACGAGGAGGAGCCCCGGAATGTCCGGGGCTTCTTCCGACCCGTGAACACCCACTCCTGGCAGAGCATCGAAAGCGAGGCGACGCTTTTAGGAGAACTGACCCGGGGACAATACGTTTATTTGGGCCCCATAGAGGGGGACGTCCGGGAGGGAGACACCCTGGGGCTGGGGGAGAAAACCTATCTGGTCCGACGGGTGGAAATCTACTATTTTGCTGATGCAGCTCTGTATCAGTGGGGACTGTGTGTGGAGAAGGGGGTCAACGACACATGGGGTATTCAATCTTAGAATTGGTCCTGCGGCGGCTCAGGGAAGGAAAATTCATTGCCGACGCCGCCTATCCCGGACAGAAATTTCCCAAGATCAAAGGACCTGTGGCGGCGGTTCACATCGAAAAGGTGGACAGAGCGTCCATGACGGTAACGGTGGAAGTGAGCATTGTGTGCCCGGCAGCTATGGGCGGCACCGCCTGCGAGGTGGAGGCACTGCGGGCTACGGAGATTCTGCGCTGGTCCGGAGCCGTATGCGTCCAGAATGCCTGCACCTATGACGGCGTGGCTCAGGTGTATGTGGTGAACATTCTCGCCACCTTCACCGGGGTCACCGAGGCGGACGACTGTGAAATTGGACCCGGTTTTATGGTGTACTTCAACCAGGTCATTCAGCCTTATATTCAGGTTGTGGAAGAGCGGGGGGATACGGGCTTTCGGGCGGAATACGCCATTGGCGAAAAAACACCCGCAGGGATTTCTCAGGGAAAGCAGGGGTGGACCCTGACCCTGGAAGAGCAGATCTTTGCAGGGACTCCGGAGCCTGCGGAACCTCGGGGGGAGTTCGAGGTTCTGATTATCACCGCCGGATGGGAGATCACCTACACCTCCTGCCGATGGACGGACACTCACCGCATCTACGACCGGAACGGCATGCGGCGGGTGCGGACCTGCACCGCCATGGACCGGAAGGAGGTAAGACGTGGATAAGCTCAGTTACAAGACCTTTGTCTGGCCCCAGAATCCGGAAAGCTACCGGGAGGAGTGGCTTCGGGAACCCCAATACAAGACCGTGGACGGTGAGGTTTTCTATACAGGCATGGGGCCTGTGCGGCACATCGTCACAGGCTCCGGGTGCTTCTGGGGGAAGACTGCCATAGAGGATTTTCAGAGACTGGCGGCCCTCTTTGCGGAGGATGAGCCGGGCAATCTGCAGCACCCGCTGATGGGCATTCGTTACTGCTACTTTACGGACCTGGAACTGGTGCAGGAGCCTGAGGAGGAGCGTGTCAGATACAATTTCACCTTCACCGTGGCGCTTTCCAACGGAGAGGTGCCGAAGTGAGAAAAGGCCCCGCAGGATGGTTCCTGCGGGGCAGAATTCTATTTAGCCTCGTTCCCGGAGGAACATGGGGGTGAACATGGGCTTTCCGAAGCGGTCCACGAAGCGGTGGCATTTGATGAGGAAGGCGTAGTAGACGTTCAGGCCGCAGCCGAACATGGTTTCCACGTTTGCCATGCCCTTGGCGAGAATCACATCGGAAGTGTGAAGCGCTTGGCTGGCCTCGTCGCCCAGCTGGTCCAGCTGGGTGCCGGGGACCAGGTTTCCGTTGTCGATGACGGGGAAGGGAATCCCCATTTCCGCCGCGTCTTCCCGGGTGGCGTCGTTCTGGGTGATGCCGCCGCGGACGCAGAAGGTAATGGCAAGGTTTGGGAAGACTTCAAAAATCGTCTCGGCCAGAATGCGGTCGAAGCCAATTTCGCCTGCGTTATCCGTAAGCACAAGCAAGGTTTTGCCCTGAGCCAGGTCCTGGCGGAACTTGCGGTAGGCATCCGCATCCAGGGAAATGTCCCGGGCGGCGTCCAGCATTTCCGCGAGCTTTTCAAAGCTCACCTGGCCCCGAAGGGCGGAAAAGTCCAGATAATTGCCGAGAATGGAAAATTGCAGGGCGGCATAGACCGGGTCCCGGGCCTCCTGCACCCGTTCCCGGATGAGGTCCAGCCGCTCCAGGACAAATTTGTTGGAGTCGATTTTCTCCTGGCGGTAGCGGTCAATGGGCAGACCGTAGTGCTGGTGGAAAAGCTCCGCAGTCCGGGGGCCGAACCAGGGGGAGCTGATGCCTTCGGGAGCGGTCAGGTACATCTGCATCAGGTCCTTGGCGAAGGCCATGGCCTCTTCTTCGGTGCCCAGGGTTCGGGCAAGCTGCAGGTTCCGCTCCATATGGCACTGAAGGCAGACCGTATCAATGGCAATGCTCAATGGAATACATCCTTTCTCATAGGGTCAGAAGGTCGGAAAAAGCGTCGATTCTGGCGTCAAAGCCTGCGGGGGTTCCAAAGCCGTAGGCGGCCCAGATAAATGGAATGCCGGCTTCCAGGGTTGCCTCATAATCTCCCTGGGTGTCGCCTACATAGGCGCAGTTTTCAATATGGTATCGCTCCATAAGAGCGCGGATGGTTTTCCCCTTGCTGGTGCCTGTATCGCCGAAGCAGAGATGGCCCCGGATATCCTCGCCCAGGCCCAGCTTTTCGATGCACAGATCGGGGTAGCCCCGCTGGCTGTTGCTGACGATGAAGAGACGGTGCTTCTTGGACAGTGCGTGGATGGTCTGGGCCACCTTGGGGTAGCCGATGTGACAGGGGTTATCGTGAAGGAACCGATTCTCCGTTGCCATGCACCGCTCCATAAGGCCGTAGCGCTCCCCTTCCGGCAGGAACGGGAAAAGTGCGTCGGCGATCTCCGTCATGACCCGTCCGAAAAGGGGTTTGAGGTCCTGGGCGGTGACACAGTATTTTTCCAGGCCCTCGGCTCTGAGCTGAATGTTATAGCCCTGGGCCACCAGCTCCCGGGAGTCCCAAAGGGTTCCGTCAATGTCAAAAATCAGGCTTTCGTATGTCATGCTTCCTCCAAGTGGCGTTTGATGCGGCCCATAATAAGGTCCAGGGCCACCAGGTTCTTGCCGCCCTCGGGGACCACGATGTCCGCGTATTTCTTGCTGGGCTCCACATACATTTCGTGCATGGGCTTTACGGTATTCTGGTACTGCTCCAGAACGCTTTCCAGGGTTCGCCCGCGTTTGTTGACGTCCCGCTTGATGCGGCGGCAGAGCCGCACGTCGGCATCGGTGTCCACGAAAATGCGGATGTCCATGAGCTCCCGGAGCTGCTTGTCCGTGAAAATGAGAATGCCCTCTACGATGATGACCTTTTTGGGCACGATGGTCACGGTTTCGTCGGAGCGGTTGTGGAGGGTGAAGTCGTAGACCGGGCACTGGATGCTCTCGCCGCGGCGCAGACGGTCCAGGTGCCTTGCCATGAGGTCCGTTTCCAAAGCGTCCGGCTCGTCATAATTGAGAAGGCACCGCTGCTCATAGCTCAGCTCGTCGTGGCGTTTATAGTAGTTGTCGTGGCTCAGGACCGAGACTTCCGCCCCGAAACGCTCAATGAGGCGGTTCATCAGGGTGGTTTTTCCGCTGCCGGTGCCTCCGGCAATGCCGATGACCAAAATGTTATTGTCCATATTCTCCTCCTAGAAGGTATGTAGAAGTTTCCAGGAAAGCTCCAGCATCTCGGGGTCCGGAGCGCTGTTGGTCATGGTGAGGCTTCCCGGGCCGTTTTCCACCAGCCCGGCCTCCGCCAACCGCCGCTGTGTCTCTCTGGCGGTGCCGGCGCCGCCGTCAATGAGGGCGGTACCGGGGCCTAAGACGGCAGAAATCCGTTTGGATGCGAAGGGGTAGTGGGTACAGCCCAGAACCAGGGCGTCCAGCTTTCCCACATAGGGTCCCAGAATACCGGATAGAAGGGCCTCCGCCTGGGGACTGTCGGCAAGTCCCTGCTCCACAAGCTCCACCAGCCCCGGTGCGGGAATTTTATGAATCTGGCAGTGGTCCGCCACACGGTCCATGAGGTGACCCAATTTCTCCTCCCGCAGGGTAACTTCCGTGGCCATAATTCCGATGTTTCCCCCGGGGAAGCGGCTGGCAGCCAGTTTCAGAGCGGGCTCGATGCCGATGATGATGAGCTCCGGATATTTCCGGCGCAGGGCGGAGACAGCGGCGGTGGTGGCGGTATTGCAGGCGATGACCAGGGCTTTCAGGGGGGTCTCCCAGAGAAGCCGCTCCACTGCCGCAAAGGTCAGGGCCTGAACCTCCGCCGTAGGCCGGGTGCCGTAGGGGGCATTGGCGGAGTCCCCGAAATAGAGGTAGCGCTCCCCGGGAAGAAGCCGCCGGAGTTCTCCCAGGACGCTGATGCCGCCAACGCCGGAATCAAAAACGGCGATGGCATCGGTTTTCTTCATAGCGCACCTCCAAAATGATTTTGGGATACAAAATCAAAATACACAACTCCTATTTTATCAAATCCCGAGGCATCTTGCAATGCCCCGGGAATTTTTTGTGCAATTTCGCGAAAGATGGAATCAGCCCAGGGTTTTGAGAAAATCCGCCATGCGGTCAAGGCCGATTCTCAGGGTTTCATCGCTGCAGCAGTAGCTCAGGCGGATGTAGCCCTCGGAGCCAAAGCAGCTTCCGGGCACGGCGGCGACCTTGGCCTCCTTAATCATCCGGGTGCAGAATTCCGCGGAGCTCAGGCCGAATTTTTCAATGCTGGGGAATACGTAGAAGGCACCCATGGGTTCCGGGAAGGAGAGGCCCATTTCCCTCAGACGGCGGCAGACGTAGTTTCTGCGCTGCTCGTAGACCCGGCGCATGGGTTCCGTGTCGGTTTCCAGAGCCGTCACGGCGGCATCCTGAAGGAAGGTGGGCACGGCGGTGATGGTTGCAGCGCTGAGCAGGAGCAGCCGGTCCATGACGTAATCCGGGCAGGTGAGGTACCCGATGCGCCATCCGGTCATGGCGTAGGGCTTGGAGAAGCTCTGACAGAGAATCAGCTGGTCCTTTAAGTCCGGGTCCAGGCTCAGATCCGGACAGGCACCGCAGTAGCTCAGGCGGTTATAGACATTGTCGCTGATGACAAAAATGGGCTTTCCCAGCACCGCCCGCTTCACCGCCCCAAGGCTTTCTTCGCTGAATACCGCGCCTGTGGGGTTACAGGGGGAGTTCAGGATAATGGCCTTGGTTTTCGGGGTGATGGCGTCATTCAATGCCTTTTCGTCGATTTGAAAGCCTGTTTTGCTTAGGTCCAAAGGAACGGTTTTGGCTCCTGCAATGGCGGCGATGGTCTCATAGAGGACGAAGCCCGGGGTGGGCACAATGAGCTCCTCTCCGGGATTCAGAATGCCAAGGAGGGCCGTAAACAGTGCCTGACAGGCGCCCACGGTGATGAGCACCTGGTCCGATGTCACGGCGTTGCCCCGGCGGGTCTCAAAGTCTGCCACGGCTTTCCGGAGGGCTTCCGTGCCCTGGTTGGGCGCATAGTGGGTCTGTCCCCCGGCGAGAGCGGAAACCGCGGCGGCTTTGATTTCCTCCGGCGTATCAAAATCCGGCTCGCCAATGGTGAGCATGACGCATCCCGGGGTGGCCTTTGCCAGATTGGTATAGACCCGGATGGCACTGCGGGTGAGAGAATTCAGATTTTGGTTCAGGGGAATCATAAATTTACCTCCGCAAGTTTCTCAAAGAAGTCTGCGCCGCTGACAAGAAGCGTCTCGTCAAAATCAAAGTTGTCCGCATGAAGGGCAGGGGTATCTCCCAGCCCCAGGAAGAAGAACATCCCCGGCAGGTGCTTCTGGTACCAGGAAAAGTCCTCGGCGGTCATAGACGGCGCTTCCAGCTCCCGGAAAGGGACCTGGGATGCCACCTTGTCGTAGAGTGCATCGGGGTTCCACACCGCCGGATAGCCGCTGTTCATGTGAATCTCTACCTTTGCCCCGAATTCCGCCTCAATCTCCCGGCCGATGTCCCGAAGGCCCTGCTGCAGGCCCAGAAACACCTCGTCCTGGAACGCCCGCAGGGACCCTTCCAGCCGGGTGTGGGCGGACAGTGCGTTGCGGACCGTGCCGCTGGACATTTTCCCGAATTTCAGAAGCCGGAATACGGATTTCGGCAGGGACCGCTCAAGGGCAATGGCCCGGCGATAGAATTCTGCCCCGGCCTCCAGAGCGTCGATGCCCAGGCCCGCTTTTGCAATATGGGCGGACTTTCCCCAGATATCCACGTCTACCTCGCAGGACCGGGCCATAAGCTCCCGCTTTCGGCTGTAAATTTCCCCTGGGGGAAGTCCCGGCCAGAGGTGCAGGCCGAAAATGGCCTTTACATGGTACTGCTCAAAAATCCCGGTTTGGCACAGGTCCCGGGCGCCTCCGGTGGTTTCCTCGGCGGGCTGGAACACCAGCAGGACGTTGTGGGGCAGGGCCCCTTTCCCGCTGAGGCGACGGGCCAGCTCCAGCAGAATTGCCATATGTCCATCGTGGCCGCAGGCGTGCATTTTCCCCGGGTGGCGGGAGGCGTAGGGAGAACCGGATTTTTCCGGGATGGGCAGGGCGTCTGCGTCGGCCCGGAAGGCGATGGCGGAATCCTGCCCAAAGTCAAAAAAGGCGGCAAGGGCACCCTCCATAGGGCAAAAGAGCCGGCAGGGAAGCCCGTTTAAAGCGTTTTTCAGATAATCCATGGTCTCGGGAAGGTCCCGGTCCAGCTCCGCAATGGCGTGGAGGGAGCGGCGGTCGTCGATGATTTGCATAAAATACCCCCCTATATTTTGTCTATGGTACCACGATGGCAGAGCCTTGTCAATTTCCTGCTTGCACTTGGGAGAAAAAGGTGGTAGGATAGCCCTATCAAATGTAAGGAGAATCGCCATGAACGCTCAGGAGATCATTGAATATATCCGCACATCCGAAAAAAAGACCCCTGTGAAGGTCTACGTCTGGGAGACGGAACCCGTATGCTTCCCGGGCTGCCAGGAATTTCTCGCCGGACCCGGCTGCAAAATCGTCTTCGGCGACTGGAAGGACGTGGCCCCCGTGCTGGAAAGCCACAAGTTTTCCCACGTGGAAATTGAAAATACCTGCCGCAACTCCGCCATTCCCATGCTGGACATGAAAAATGTCCCCGCCCGCATTGAGCCCGGCGCAATCATTCGGGAGCAGGTGGAAATCGGCAAAAACGCCGTGATTATGATGGGCGCCATTTTGAACATCGGCGCCGTGGTGGGAGAGGGCACCATGATTGACATGGGCGCCGTCCTGGGCGGCCGGGCCACTGTGGGCAAAAACTGCCACGTAGGCGCAGGCGCAGTGCTGGCCGGGGTCATTGAGCCCGCCTCGGCTACCCCCGTCATTGTGGAGGACAACGTGCTCATCGGTGCCAACGCCGTGGTCATCGAGGGCTGCCGTATCGGCCATGACGCCGTGGTGGCCGCCGGAGCCGTGGTGGTGGAGGACGTGGCACCCGGAACTGTAGTGGCCGGATGCCCCGCAAGAGTGATTAAGGTGAAGGACGAAAAAACCGCCGGAAAGACCGCACTGGTGGAGGCACTGCGAACGCTGTAACTGCATAAAAATGGCGCACCAACAAATGGTGCGCCATTTTTTAGAACTTCCGATTGTCGTTTTTCTCATTGAAGCTGCCTTCGAAGGCGATGATGAGGCCGCCTTCCTCGGCGTAGAAGCTGCACAGGCCTTGGGTCTGCTCCAGCTGGAATCTGGCGTTGGGGTACAGGGCCAGCACTGCCTGCCGGAGCTCATGGGCGGCTTCTTCGCC
>DVJG01000212.1 GCA_018710805.1 Candidatus Faecousia faecipullorum | reverse complement strand
TGCGGGCCTCAGCAAAATCCCTCACAGCGCCCTGAACGGCGATCCGGTGAATCGCCTTCCCGGCAACGTCAGCTTCTGCTTTGAGGGCATCGAAGGCGAAAGCCTGCTGCTCCTGCTGGACGCCAAAGGGGTCTGCGCCTCCTCCGGCTCCGCCTGCACCTCCGGCTCTCTGGACCCCAGCCACGTGCTGCTGGCCATCGGCCGGGTCCATGACGTGGCCCACGGCTCCCTGCGGCTGTCCCTCAGCGAGTACAACACCGACGAGGAAATGGACCACATTCTGAAGGTCGTTCCCGAGGTAGTGGAGTACCTGCGGAATATGTCCCCGGTCTGGCGGGATCTGCAGACCGGAAAGCGGCAGTTTATCCTGTAAACATTCATCTATTCATATAAAGGAGAAATTATCATGGCATTGTACTCTGAAAAAGTCATGGACCATTTTACCCACCCCAGAAACGTGGGCGTCATTGAGAACGCCGACGGCGTAGGCGAGGTTGGCAACGCCAAGTGCGGCGACATCATGAAAATCTACCTGAAAATCGATAACGACATTATCACCGACGTGAAGTTCGAGACCTTTGGCTGCGGCAGCGCCATTGCCTCCTCCTCCATGGCGACGGAAATGATCAAGGGCAAGTCCATCCACGAGGCCATGGCCCTGACCAACAAGGCCGTTGCCGAGGCTCTGGACGGTCTGCCTGCCCACAAGCTCCACTGCTCCGTTCTGGCGGAAGAGGCCATCAAGAACGCCCTGAAGGACTACTATGACCGCAAGGGCCTCCAATATGACCCCAAGGACTTCCCCGACTGCGAGCACTGCGCCCACTGCCAGTGATATGATCGTATCCACCAAAGGCCGCTATGCCCTGCGGGTCATGGTCCACTTCGCCCAGCGGGGCGGGGAGGACTACATTCCTCTGAAGGAAATCGCGGAAAAAGAGGACATCTCCCAGAAGTACCTGGAATCCATTATGACAACCCTCTCAAAAGCCGGATTCGTGGACGCCGTCCACGGCAAGGGCGGCGGCTACCGCCTGAACCGGAAGCCGGAGGCGTACACCGTGGGAAGCATTTTAAAGCTCACGGAAGGGGGCCTCAGCGCCGTGTCCTGTACCACCCAGGGCGCCGCCGCCTGCTCCCGGTCGGAGTGCTGCCAGGCAAAGCCCATGTGGGATAAGCTGGACAAGATGATTGACGAATTCTTTGAGGGCATCACCATTGCGGACCTCATAAAAGACAGTAAAGAATAAGCCTCTGTCCCCGTTTCCCTGCATCATGGGGAAACGGGGATGCTTTACACAAAAGGAATGGAATCTATGAAGGCAAGCTGCTATGCTGAAAGTACCATTGGATTGAGGTAAGTTATGATTGAAACCGAAGATTTGATTCTGTCCAAGGCAAAATTTTCCGACTGGCCGGATATGTACGAAAATGTCTGGTCCCAATGGGACAGCGCCAAGTATATGCTGTGGAGCGTCACTACCAGCGAGGAAGACGCAAAGGTCCGCATGGAGAAAACCATGGCCTTTCAGAAAAACCACCACGCCTGTCTGGTCTACGAAAAGGCAAGTGGCAAAGCCATTGGGTTTGCCGGAGCGGAGGAAGCGGCCCCTGGGGTCTGGAAGGAAATTGGCATCTGCCTGGGGCCAAAGTATGTGGGAAGAGGCTATGGCAAGCAGATTCTGAAAGCCCTGCTGGCCTACTGTAAGGAGACCTTCGGCGCCAGGGAATTTTTATACACCGCCCGTGCAGACAACGCCGCCTCCAATGCCCTGGCCAGGTCCCTGGGCTTTACCCAGGTGGGCGCAGAAGAGGAAATTCTGGAGCGGGACGGGAAGGCGTACACGTTTCTGAAATACCGACGCTTCCTGTAAAGGAAAGTCCTGCCATAAGGAGGGAACGCTATGGAAAATAACTATGCCATTCAGGCAAAACAGGCCAAAAAACTGTTTCTGAACTACGACCAGGAAAAGCTCATAGAGAAGCTCCGGCTGGATTTCGATGAGACCTACTTGTATGTGAGGTTCCTGGGGTCTCCCTACCGCATCCACCGGAAAACCGGCGATGCCCAGCGGCAGGTGGGAGACATTTGGGTGGACGGCAACAGCCATGGGGAAATCATGACCCTTATGGACCTGGTCTGCGACAGCAAGGAGGACCGCCATCTATCGGGCCGCTGGAAGAATATGGCAGATTTTGGGCTTTTGTTCCATCGGAACCATTTGGAACAGGAGAAGGACCCCTGGGCGGAGAAATTTCAGAACGACCAGGCGGGATTTCGCCGGGCCTGCGCAGCTTTGGGCGGAAAGCCCGTCAAATTGGGGGATATGGGCTACGCCATTGAGGTATTCGACGGCCTGCCCATTGCCCTTCAGCTCTGGCTGGGAGACGAGGAGTTCCCGCCGAACCTGCGCTTTCTCTGGGACGAAAATGCCCTTCAGTACATCCGCTACGAGACCATGTTCTACTGCCTCGGGGTCCTGCTGGAGAGAATCGGAGAAGAAATGGCAAAAAACCTTTGACAAGCCGCCGCCTTTGGGCTATAATACCCCCATAATTTCATAGGACAGTTCGTGACCATCCTGTCGGTAAACAAAACTAGGGAACCCCCATCCGTCCTTTGGGCGGATCATGGAAGGTGTTTTTTGATGGGCGCAGTTTGCGCCCATTTTTTCTGCGGATGGGCGAACTGGATACATTTTCTGTTTTGAAGGAGTTTTTATGAATCAGCGAACCCGTTACCTGACCCACGCCGCCATGATCGCCGCCCTCTATGCGGCCCTCACCCATCTGCAAAACCTCCTGCTCCCCGGCAGCGCCACCTGGATGATTCAGATGCGCCTGGCCGAGATGCTGTGTGTTCTGGCATTTTTTACACCTGCCGCCATTGCCGGACTGGCAGCAGGGTGCCTGGTGTTCAATATCACTTTCGCCGGTTCCCTGCCGCTGGACTTCCTGGTGGGCTCCCTTGCCACATTGCTTGCCGCCTGGGCCATGTGGGAGAACAGAAATGTCACGGTGAAGGGCTATCCGCTTCCGGGAATGCTGATGCCCGCCGCTTTTAATGCCCTTCTGGTGGGCTGGGAGCTTTCTGTCTACATCGGCGGAGGCTTCCTCTTAAACGCCCTCTACGTTGCCATTGGTGAGGGCGCCGTACTGCTGTCCTTCGGCACGGCACTGTATTACGGCCTTAAAAGGCGAGGGTTGCCTGCCAAACTCTTCACCGCATAAAATCCGCAAAACTCGATTCCCTGACAGAGAACACCACTTTTCTGCCCGCGTTTTGTGTAAAATTCCACCTTGCGGTTTTTGCTTTTTGGGCATATAATGGCCATAGTAAGGAATTTGTCAAAAAGCCCCGGCAGGGGTTTGGTCAGATGAAGAAGGTGTGATTCTTGGAACGTAAAAATATGCCCATGCTGGAGGGCAACCTGTTTTCCGGCATCGTAAACTTTACAGTGCCCATTATCCTTACCAGCCTCCTGCAGCTGCTCTTCAACGCGGCGGATCTGGTGGTGGTGGGACAGTTCTGCGGCAGCATGTCCGTGGCCGCCGTTGGCGCCACCGGCGCTCTGACAAACCTCATGGTGAACTTCTTCATCGGCCTTTCCATAGGTACCGGCGTGGCGGTGGCCCACGGCATCGGCAGCCGGGAGGACCGGGAGGTCCACTGTATTGTCCATACAGCGCTGCCGCTGTCTCTTGTCAGCGGTCTGGTGCTGACGGTGCTGGGCGTGGCCTTCTCCCGGACCTTCCTCCACTGGATGGGCACCCCCGACACAGTGCTGGCCCTGTCTGCCGTATACATGGAGATTTACTTCGGCGGCGTGACCTTCACCATGATCTATAACTTCTCCGCCGCCATTCTGCGGGCTGCCGGAGACACCAAAAGCCCTCTGCTGTTCCTCTTTATCGCAGGCGTGGTGAACGTGGTGCTGAACGTGTTCTTCGTTCTGGTCTGCCAAATGAACGTGGCTGGCGTTGCCCTGGCTACGACCATTTCCCAGGCGATTTCCGCCGTTCTTGTAACCATGGCCCTGATGCGCCGCAATGACGCCTGTAAGCTGGACTTGAAGAAACTGCACTTTTACAAGCCCCAGCTTCGGAAGATGATCCGCATCGGCCTGCCTGCCGGCATCCAGAGCTCCCTCTTCTCCATTTCCAACGTACTGATTCAGTCCTCCATCAACTCCTTCGGCGACGTGCTCATGTCCGGCAATGCGGCTGCTTCCAACATTGAAGGCTTCGTCTATGTGTGCCTCAACGCCTTCCACCAGACGGCGGTGAACTTCATCGGCCAGAACGCCGGCGCCCGGCAGCATAAGCGGGTGTACCGCATTCTCTGGATCTGTCTGGCCTGCGTCACCGTGGTGGGCATCGTTACGGGCAGTCTGGCCTACGTCCTGGGACCGAAGCTCCTGTCCATTTACATCACGGATTCCCCCGAGGCCATTGCCTACGGCCTGACGCGAATGGCCTTTATCTGCCTGCCGTATTTCCTCTGCGGCCTCATGGATGTGTCCACGGGAGCCCTCAGAGGTATAGGAGCCAGCCTGACACCTATGCTCATCTCAGTGCTGGGTGTCTGCGGCTTCCGGGTCCTGTGGATTTACACCATTTTCCAGATGCCCGCCTACCATACGCCCCAGTGCCTGTATATTTCCTATGCGGTCTCCTGGATTCTCACATTCCTCTGCCAAATGGCGGCCTTTATTGTGTTCTTCCGCAGAGAAGAACGAAAATACTGATAAAATCGCCCCGGACCAGCGGTCCGGGGCGATTTCGTCAGATGACGTTTGGCAGTCGGTCGTCGAAGGGAAGATAGCTCCAGCCCAGAATGGTGTCGTCCTCCAAGGGCGGGTTGTTGGGCACCAAGTCCCAGAATCGGCCATGCTCGTAGGCGCCTTCCAGACAGAAGAGGCCCTCTTCTTCCAGAAACTGCTTGATGAGAATGTAGGAACTCTCCTCAGGGGTGCACTGGCCGGGATGAAGCCAGCGGATGACGGAAATATCTTCGGACGAATTCCTGTGTTCCCCGAGCATTTCCGGGGTGATGGCTGCGGCGGTGTACGGAATGTTGTTTTTCATAGGAAAGACCGTCCTTTTTTGGCGGTGCAAAGTTTGAAGCCCCGCCTGCTGAATTTACGAATCGATATCATTCGTCCCCACATCTTACCATATTCCGAGAAAATATTCTGTCGAACTCTGGAAGAAAAACAGATAAGGACCAAAATTTACAAAGAATACACCGAACCGTCTCCCCAGGGAAGACATTCATTTTTGCGCTGGCGGCCAAAAGGGACTCGGTACGCTAAGGAGCTGCCGCCATCAAGCTGTCGGCAGTCGGGTGTCCACCGGACACCCACATTGAATGGTTCGAGTCCCTTCTTCTTTAGGGATAAACAAAAGAGCAGATACTCGATGAGTACCTGCTCTCTTGGTACGCCAGAAGGGACTCGGTACGCTAAGGAGCTGCCGCCATCGAGCTGTCGGCAGGCGGGTGTCCACCGGACACCCGCATTGAATGGTTCGAGTCCCTTCTTCTCAAGGATAAACAAAAGAGCAGATACTCGATGAGTACCTGCTCTTTTGGTACGCCAGAAGGGACTCGGTACGCTAAGGAGCTGCCGCCATCAAGCTGTCGGCAGGCGGGTGTCCACCGGACACCCGCATTGAATGGTTCGAGTCCCTTCTTCTTTAGGGATAAACAAAAGAGCAGATACTCGATGAGTACCTGCTCTCTTGGTGCGAGTGTTCTTATAGGACTTTTTGAAAACATCAGTAATACCAACTGTTTTTTGAATTTCAGAGCATCAAATTTCCTTGTTTTTACTTCACAGAACGCTCCAATAATCAGCCGTATCCCTACACTGACTTTCTTCCATAGGCTGATAACACTAGCTGCGTCCGAACATTTCCCTTCTCTGAGCGGTTGCAAATGCAGTCGCTCTTTTTTGTATCAAAATGGGTGGAAATTCAGCGTTTCCTCTCCCCGTGGGCGGCGAACAGAAAGCCGCCCTTATCCTTTTACATTGGGAAATTTCCGGGGATTCAGATATTGAAATTCCCGAAAATCGCCTTTTGAGGGGAATAGTGATATTTTGAGAATGGTCAAATGAAAATTGACAATTCACTACAAAGAGCACTATGAATCGCTAACTCCCAGCCATTATCAGTCAGCACTCCAGTATCCCCCTTGTGATTCCAACGCCATACATAATGCTCACCAGATCGATGTACATTGCCCCAGAAACCCACTCGGTAGAAATCTTCGAGGATGTCGTCCTTTCTCTCGTCCCAAAACTTACGCGCCTTACTGCCCTTTGGCGCTCGCTTTCGAATTTGCTCTGCAGTTGTAAATCTCGCTCCTCCACGAAGAAGCTTAAACACCATTTCAATTTCATCGCTGTCATAAAGTGATTGCAATTCTTGCCGAATCTCTGTAAGACTGTTTTTTGAATACTCTTTCCGAAGGGTATCAAATACTGCCTGTGTAAACGATGTATCGTCACAGTGAAGGCTATCATTCTGTGCAGCAATGAGCAATCTAACAATGTCTCTGGGCTTATTCCATCCATTATCGAGAATATAACTGACTGTATCCCTGTTATTGACTTGATCAGGGAACCAATCGTAAAATTTTTGAGGACTCCCATCTCCCGCAATAGATATACGTCTCATTAGAATTTGGATGATTGGATGTTCGATTGAGTTTGTATTGCTGTAGGACCATTTAATTGGAACACTATAACCGTCAGTTATTTTGTTGATTTCGTTGGTCTGAATGAAGCGATCCATAGCAAAGGAAATCTCATTTCGAATAGCCGCAATAATTCGAACCTTTCCATAGCCATTGATTCTATGAATGGTAAAAACTAAGTCTCGTATCAGAGTGAGGTCACGCTTAAATAGTTCAGAATCGCCATAGTATGCTTCCATCTCATCAACAAAGATGTAATACGGGATGTCGGTTCTATGGAGCTTTTTAAATAGTTTTTCACATTCATTAACAATATCTATCAGATCTCGAAATGCGGACTCACTTTTTGATACTCGCTTGAATACCGCCTTTGTTTCGGCCGAAACACCAGTCGTTGTAGACGCTTGCGCCGAAACAGCCAAGGAAGAGAGAGAAATTATTTTCTTATCCTGTGATGAAAAGCTGATTCTATTCACCTGTTTTACAAACTCATACCAGTTTTCATCACATTCAAAAATACCCTCAGAAAACTCATCGCAATCATCAACAATTTTCTTAAAGAACACCCAACGCCAGATATGAAGAAATTCCACT
>DVJG01000211.1 GCA_018710805.1 Candidatus Faecousia faecipullorum | reverse complement strand
CAGCGGCAACGGCCACAAGGTGACGGTGGACGCCGACGAGACCTTCACAAACGGCGTGCTCTGGCAGCAGGACGCCGAGAGTTTCGTCTGCATGGAGCCCTGGAACGGCTGGGCCAACAGCGTCAACGAGGAGGGCAAGCACGAAGTGCTCGAACCCGACGAGGCCATGACCAGCACCTGGAGCATCACGATCGACAAGGTCTGAGAGAACCTTGCAATTCTGACAGCATAAAATCGCCCGCCGCGTGGAAATCACGCAGCGGGCGATTTCTGTTTGTTACGTTTCAGGGGGATGATAAGTACCAGCCAAAAGCGACCGTATGCTTTCTTCGGACCAGAAAGCATTGGGGAAGATGGCGGTTTGGTCATTGCGAATGGAAACAATCAGATCAGGCCCGCCTTCATTTCGTTCGGCGCTGTTGTCAAAAATCAGCACGCGCTGGCATAAAGGAATGACCTGCGGCAGAAGGGCAAGCGATTTCCAATAGCGAGGAATAATTTTTTCTTCCGCTACAAAGTTCCCGCCCGCAGCAATGCGGGATGCGACGCGGGCTGCATTGATGTGTGGGTCGTTGGTGAGGACGTAAATCAGTGTGATTTCGTATCCAGCTTGGAAGGCGCTTTGAATGACGTCAAAGCTGAAAGGGGAGGACAGAACGGTTTCCATGGTAAAGCTCATCCGCTGCTGAATGCAGTAGTTTCGTGCGGCGGCTGCGCTCTGCGCAGCAGTCAAAGCGTCGCAACGCAATTCTTCCTGGATTTTGTCGGCGTTGATATAAACGCCGGTGACAGGAATCGTTTGCGTGATACTGGATTTACCGGAGCCGTTGGGACCGGCAAATACCAGAAGCTGAGGAGCTGCCATATCATCTGTCCTTTCCTTGTTATTTTGTCATTTTGGGAACACCTGTTTGCGGGTCGATATAGAGAGAGGGAGGCAGAACAGGTACACTGTTTCCCTCCCGGACGCCCAATTTGGCAAGCTCGGTGAGGTCGCTGTCTGTCATGGAGTGGACGTTATAGTGGACGGCCTTCACCTCAAAAGGGAAGCCCTGTTCGGCGACAAAGCGCTTGAGGAAAATACCAATGGCAGAACTCAGCGAAATGCCGATGCTTTCGGCAACGGAATCGGCGCGTACTTTCAGGTCGTCATCAATTCTGGCAGATACGGTGGCCATGGTGTGCACCTCCTTACGGGCAGCCGGGATGTGGCCGGCGCAGATGATATGGATAGAAAAACTTATACATTACGGCTTTCTGTAATTATTATATATACTTTTGTGTGTGTTGTCAATACAAACAGACACGAAATGCAAGAATAATCCCCTGCACGGAAAGTGCAGGGGAAGATTGAAAAGTTTTTGCGCCGCTTTTTTCAAAAAGCGGCAGAAAGCCGTTTAGCCCGGCTGGTGGCCCAGGTAGGCCAGGATACCGCCGTCGGCGTAGAGAATCTGCCCGTTGACGAAGTCGGAGGCGTGGGAGGCCAGGAAGACGCAGGGGCCCACCATGTCCTCGGCTTCGCCCCAGCGGCCGGCCGGGGTCTTGGAGATGATAAAGGCGTCGAAGGGGCTGCGACTGCCGTCAGGCTGACGCTCGCGCAGGGGCGCGGTCTGCGGGGTGGCAATGTAGCCGGGGCCCATGCCGTTGCACTGGATGTTGTACTGGCCGAACTCGGAGGCGATGTTCTTGGTCAGCATCTTGAGGCCGCCCTTGGCCGCCGCGTAGCCCGAGACGGTCTCGCGGCCCAGCTCGCTCATCATGGAGCAGATGTTGATGATCTTGCCCGCCCGCTTTTCGATCATGGCGGGCAGCACCGCCTTGGAGCAGTTGAAGGCGCCCACCACGTGGACCTTGATGACGCGCTCGAAGTCCTCGCTGCTGGTCTCCAGCATCGGCTTGCGCTGGATGATGCCGGCGTTGTTGACCAGGATGTCCACCGGGCCCACCTCGGCGGCGATCTTGTCCACCATCGCGCTGACGGCGTCCCAGTCGGTGACGTCGGCCACATAGCCGTGGGCCTCGATGCCGGCGGCCTGGTAGGCCGCCATGCCCTTTTCGTAGCTGGACTGCGACGAGCAGTTGAAGCAGATGGTGGCGCCGCAGCGGGCCATCCCTTCGGCGATGGAGAAACCGATGCCGTGCGCGCCGCCGGTGATGAGCGCGACCTTGCCGCTCAGGTCAAATGCAGAGAGTTCCATGGGGTTGCTCCTTCCTTTCCTGTTGTATCCTTCGATGTATCCTAGATAAAACCTTAACAAAAGGCCCCGCACCCGGCGTGCACCGGATGCGGGGCTTTGTGACCCCGGTCATCCCGGAGTATGATTTGATTTTGCTTTACCGCAGGTCGGTGGTGGCGATGTTGTCCATGTCGTCAAACTCCATGTTCTCGCCGCCCATGGCCCAGATAAAGGTGTAGTTCGAGGTGCCCACGCCGCTGTGGATGCTCCAGGAGGGGCTGATGACGGCATCCTCGTTGTGCATCACGATGTGACGGGTCTGGGTGGGCTCGCCGCACATATGGAAGACCACCTGCCCCTCGGGCAGCTCGAAATAGGTGTAGATCTCCATCCGGCGCTCGTGGGTGTGGCTGGGCATGGTGTTCCAGTTGGAGCCGGGCTCCAGCTCGGTCATGCCCATGCTCAGCTGGCA
>DVJG01000210.1 GCA_018710805.1 Candidatus Faecousia faecipullorum | reverse complement strand
ACTTCCCTGGATGCCACCAAGTATTTCCAGGACAGCGGCATCCTCTTCTGCCCCGGCAAGGCCGCCAACGCAGGCGGCGTAGCCACCTCCGCTCTGGAAATGAGCCAGAACTCCCAGCGTCTCAGCTGGACCTTTGAGGAAGTGGACCAGAAGCTCAAGGGCATTATGGTGAACATCTTCCACAACCTGGCAGACGCCGCCAAGGAATACGGCATGGAAGGCAACTATGTTGCCGGTGCTAACATCGCCGGATTCCTGAAGGTCGCGGAAGCCATGACCGCTCAAGGTATCGTGTAAACAAAGTTTTATAAGTAAAGGCCCCGGTTTTCACCGGGGCCTTTACTGTATCCCATCCAGTATTCCTCCAAAATATTCTATGACTTCCAGGGCCGATGGATATTTACCACTGTGGGAGATTTGAGACCAGATACGAATTGCGTACTGGTCCCCGCTCCGATGGGCATTGTCTATCGCTTCTCGAATTGCATCTTCTATTTCGCAAATAATCTCAGCTTCTGGCCTTCCTTTTTCTTTTGCCATTATTTTTATTGCGTATCTTGCCTTGTCTAATTTCATACTCTCCCTCTTTTCAGATATGTTTAATTATGAATAGATTTCTAGGAACTTATATTTCAAGTCTACATTATATAAACTATCTATGTCAACAGGTTTTGTTCGACGAAACTCGACATATGAAAAGAGGCTTAATATGGAACAGTACGGAACCATCCGGATTAAATTAGACGAGCTCATACAGAAGTCCGGCATCAGTAAGAACAAGCTGAGCCATCGGGCGGAGATGCAGCGCTCCCAAATCAACAATTATTGTAAAAATGAAGTCACCCGGCTGGACACCGACGTACTGGCCCGTATTTGCACGGTGTTGCATTGCCAGATCGGCGACCTGCTGGAATTTGTGCCGCCGGAAGAAGAAAAGTAAGCAAAACCGTCCCGAATGTTCGGGACGGTTTTGTGGTTCAAAATCTCTTTTGGCTTTTAGGGTTTCCGGTCCGCTCTTACAAACGGCGGGCGAATGACTGTCTCCGTCAGCGGGCCATAGTATTCCGGGCGTCGGTAGGCGTTGCCGTGGACCTCGGTTTCCCGGTAAGAACGAAGCATTTTCAGGTCCAGGTCTGCAAGATAAATTCCCTGGGTTTCACCTGCCTCCAAGATGCAGATATCCCGGGACCCTTCCGTGTCCGGAAGATAGGCCACCCCGTCGAATACCGTGGAATGGCCGTTGCAGTCCGGTTTTCCGGCGGGATAATTGCAGGTGGCAATGGCCAGCATATTTTCAAAGGCCCGGGCTCGAAGTTGGGACAGGCGGTTGACCTCCATGGGGCAGGCGTTGGGCACCAGAATCAGCTCCGCTCCCTGGAGCATGAGAAGCCGCGCGCTCTCAGGAAATTCCCGGTCATAGCAGATCATGATGCCTGTCTGCACCTCTCCTGCCGCCGTGTCCAGGGCAGCGGTCTCAAACGTCTCTCCCCGGCAAAGCCGCGCTTCGTCCCCAAAATCGCAGGTGTGGACCTTGGCATAGACAGATTTTCGCTCTCCGTGCCGGTCAAAGAGAATGGCCGTGTTTCTGGGGTTTGGCTGGTGTTCTTCCAGAATGGTCACACAAATGGCCATGTCCAGCTCCTGTGACAGTTTTCCAAATGCAGCCACGAAAGGATGGTCCAGGCTCAGGGCCATGCTTTTCAGGCGTTCCACGTCTTGGGGGATCTGATAGCCGCAGCTCCACATCTCCGGAAACAGGGCAATATCCGCCCCCAGCTCTCGGGCTCTGCGGCAGGCAATGCTGCCGATTTCCAGGTTTTCTTCCAAGCTCTCCCCAGGCAACAGCTGCAGCAAGGCAATACGCAGGGTTTCCATCATCCTTCCAGATACTCCACAAATCCAAGCGTCATGTAATCTAAGTACACCTGCTTGTCCGGAGTCCTGCCCATGGTGACCCGGTGGCAGTGGACCTCCCACACAGGCTCCCCACGAAGCAGCGTTTTCTTAATCTCAAAAACATGGTTCCAGCTTCTGCCTTCCATGTATGGCTCGTCCCGGATGAATCGGATCAGCTCCAACCGCCGGAAATTGAAGGTTGGGAAGGCGTTTTTGATACAGGCTTCAAAAAGCAGTTCCGCATCCCGGACACTGCCCAGCTCGAACGTACTGCGGATCATGGCACCGTAATCTTCCATAAAACAAGCCTCCTTATCATTTAGGGTCGTACCCCTTTATAAATATCATAACGCAGGCTTTTCTGCCTGTCAACGAAAAGACTTGTATTTTTTCTTCCTTTTCCCTATAATGATGGCAGAAGAAATTCGAGGTGCACTGCATGAACAAAAGAAGAACCCCCGCCTATGCCATCGCCCTGGGAGGAAGTCTTGCGGCACTGGCGGTTACCATTATGTCCCTGGGGACCCTGATTCCCATTGCCACTTACGTCTGCCCCGTGCTGTGCATGGTGGTGCTGAACATCCTGGCCATGATCTGCGGAGAGAGAATTGGCTGGGCCTGGTACGGTGCCGTGGCGCTGCTTTCCACGCTGCTGGCTCCCGATAAGGAAGCGGCGGCCATGTTTGTCTTCCTGGGCTACTATCCTCTGATAAAGCCGAAACTGGACAAGGCTCGCCTGAAATGGCTGTGGAAAATTCTCTTTTTTAATGTCACCATTTTTGCTGCCTACTGGTTCCTCATGCACCTATTGGGCATGGCGGCCATTGCCGAGGAATTCCGGGAGATGGGGGCGGTTCTGACCGCTGCCATGCTGGTTCTGGGAAATCTCACCTTTTTCCTGCTGGACAGGCTTCTGAGCCGGAATTTTCGGAGGAAAAAATGAGTGAGGAAGTCTGGTATCTCTACATATTGAAATGCGGTGACGGAACCCTCTACACGGGCATCACGCCAGACGTAGAAAAGCGTCTGGAAGTCCACCGCTCCGGCAAAGGGGCCAAGTACACCCGGGGCCGAGGGCCTCTGGAATTATGCTACACGGAGATCTGCGGCAGCCATTCCGAAGCTCTCCGCCGGGAGCACCAGATAAAGCAGCTTTCCAGAGAAGAAAAGCGAAAGTTGATAGAAAAAACGGGTGTCTGAAAACCAGACACCCGTTTAGACTGTCGAAAAACCCCTGCGGGCTTTTCCGACAAACTTTTGCAGTCTGCTGCGCGCATAATTAGTCCCCCCGAAGGGGGGACTAATTCCACACTTGCAGCCTGAGATGTGTTTTCTGCCAGGTACA
>DVJG01000209.1 GCA_018710805.1 Candidatus Faecousia faecipullorum | reverse complement strand
GCATAGTCCAAGAGCATCATGGTCAGGTGGCTGCGGCCGTAGTCGTTGGGGCCGATAATGCCGGAAGGCTGCAAAATGCAGGCGTTGAGGCCCTGGTTTCGGACCATATCCAGAATATACTGGGCGGACTTTGCCTTCACCTTTGCATAGGCGCCCTCCACCTTCTCCGGGTCAAAAGAAGAGACTTCTCCCATGACCTGGTCCTCCGGCTTTTCCGGCAGGGCATGGACGCTGCAAACATACAGGAGCTTTCCTCCCGCCGCCAATGTCAGCTCCGCCATGTTTTTTGTGCCGTCAAAATTCACGTGCTCCACCTGAGGGTTGGGGCGGGATTTGATGTACACCAGTCCGGCACAGTGAATCACATATAGTTTGGTATCCTTGTCCACCCGGAACAGAGGCTCCAGGGATGCCTTGTCCGTCACGTCCCCCCGGTAGATGGTGCAATTCAGGCCCTCCAGAGGTTTTACGCTGTCTTTCGGCAGCACCAGAGCCCGGATTTCTCCTTTTCCGGAGAGCTTTCTTACAATGTTATTGCCAAGAAATCCATTGGCGCCTGTCACAATATACATAGTTTTCACGACCATGACCTCCTCTTGGGCATAGCCCGATTTTTCATGGTCATTATACCACAGAATAGACAAAAGATATAGAGCAGTATAAGAATTTTTTGTAAATAATCCTAAAACGCGCTATTTCAAATCTCCTATGAACATGGCGTCTCCGAAGGAGAAGAAGCGGTATCTCTGCTCCACGGCCTCTTTGTAGGCATTCAGCACATGTTCTCTTCCGGCGAAGGCGGAGACCAGCATCACCAGAGTGCTTTCGGGCAGGTGGAAATTGGTGATGAGGCCGTCCATGGCTTTGAAGCGATAGCCGGGATAGATGAAAATTTCCGTCCATTTGGAGGACGCGGTAAAGGAGCCGTCGTCATGGGCTAGGGATTCCAATGTCCGGCAGGAGGTGGTGCCGACACAGATAATCCTTCCGCCGCTGCGACGGGTTTCGTTTAGGATGTCTGCGGTTTCCTCCGACATCATGCACAGCTCTGCGTGCATATGGTGGTCCGTGACTTCCTCGGCTTTTACGGGGCGAAAAGTTCCCAGGCCCACATGGAGGGTCACAAAGGCAGTCTTTACGCCTTTTTTGCGGATTTTATCCAGAAGTTCGTTGGTAAAATGCAGGCCCGCCGTAGGGGCTGCGGCGGAGCCAACCTCTCTTGAATAGACGGTCTGATACCGCTCCTGGTCCTGAAGCTCCGCCTTGATGTAGGGCGGCAGGGGCATTTTTCCCAGGCGTTCCAGGACTTCCAGGAAAATGCCCTCGTAATGGAATTCCACCACCCGATTGCCGTCCTCCCGGACCTCCCGCACCGTGGCGGTGAGTTCACCGTCTCCAAAAGAAACCTCGGTTCCAACCTGCATTTTCCGGCCGGGCTTGCACAGGCACTCCCAGCGCTTCTCTCCCAAATCCCGCAGAAGAAGCACTTCCACGGCGCCGCCGGTAGGACGGTGACCCAGAAGCCGCGCGGGAAGCACCCGGGAGTCGTTCATCACCAGGCAGTCCCCGGGATTTAAATAGTCGATGATGTCGTAAAAATGCTTATGCTGCACTTCCCCGGTCATGCGGTCCAGAACCATGAGACGGGAGGAATCCCGTTTGAGAAGGGGGGTCTGGGCGATGAGCTCTTCGGGAAGGTCATAGTAAAAATCACTGGTTTTCAAAGTCTTTCCTCTTTTCTGCGGTCATAATGGGCCATTTTGCATATTATAGCTTAAAGTTTCCTTTTTTGCAACAGACAAAATAGGGCCCAGGCGCATAGACTGGCGTGGAGGTAAGGCCTATGAATCAACCACTTTTTACCGGAGTTTCCACGGCCCTTGTGACCCCATTTCTCGGGGGCAAGGTCAACTATCCCATGCTGGAACGGCTTTTAGCACGGCAAATGGAGGCGGGCATCACGTCCGTGGTCCTCTGCGGCACCACAGGAGAAGCCCCGACCCTGACGGACAGTGAAAAGCTGGAGATGGTCTGCCGGGCCAAGCGATATGTTGGAAATCAATGCCAGATTATCGCAGGCACCGGGAGTAATTGTACGGAACACACCGTTGCTCTCAGCCGGGCGGCGGAAGGGGCAGGCGCCGATGCTTTGCTGGTTGTCAGTCCCTACTATAACAAAGCCACAAAAGCAGGTCTGCTGGCCCACTATGGCGCAGTTTGCAGCGCAGTACATATCCCGGTGATCTGCTACAACGTTCCGTCCCGCACGGGGCTGGATATGACCCCGGCGGTGTATCGCGGACTTTCCGCCATGCCCAATATGGCAGGGGTGAAGGAGGCGTCCACAGACGCCGGGAAGGTCACAGAGATTCGGGCAGCGTGCCCGGAGCAATTCACGGTTTGGAGCGGCAATGATACCCTGGCGGCGGCAGCCATGGCTTTGGGAGCCAAAGGGGTCATTTCCGTGGCATCCAATGTTCTCCCATCGGAAATGCTGGCCCTGGCCAGCGCAGCATTGGACGGGGACTTCGACACGGCGGCAGATTTGCAGGTACGGCTTCTGCCCCTTCTGGACGTCCTTTTCTCGGAAGTCAACCCCATTCCCGTAAAGGAAGCCATGAAATGCCTGGGTTTTGACTGCGGGGTCTGCCGTCTGCCCCTGACGCCGCTGTCCCAAAGGAACGCAGAGCGGTTAAAGAAAGTCTTGTCGGAGGTCTGATTCTGTGCTATACTGAGGAAAACAGAAAAAGGAAGGGATACCAATGAATTACGTTCTCATCGGCGCAGGCTCCCGGGGCACCATTTACGCCAACTGGGCCCACAGCCATGGCCATAAAATTGTGGCGGTGGCAGAGATTCGGCCCGACCGTCTGGCCGAGGCCGGAACCCGGCTGGAGGTGCCGGAAGCCATGCTGTTTACCGATGCCAAACAGCTTTTCTCTCTGGGAAAAGTTGCCGACGCCGCCATTATCGCCACCATGGACCGGGACCACTACGGTCACGTCATGGCCGCTTTGGACTGCGGCTATGACATCTTGTTGGAAAAGCCCATTTCCCCGGATCCCCGGGAGTGCATTGCCATAGA
Source organism: Candidatus Faecousia faecipullorum (assembly GCA_018710805.1). Lineage (GTDB taxonomy): Bacteria > Bacillota > Clostridia > Oscillospirales > Oscillospiraceae > Faecousia > Faecousia faecipullorum. The sequence continues at coordinate 8,010 of DVJG01000209.1, read as the reverse complement.
AGAAGCTGCCAACCGACTGGGCCGGAAGGTCACCGTATGCCACGTTCTCCGCTACACCAATTTCTTCACGGAGATCAAGAACATTCTCGATTCCGGAGAGCTTGGCAAAATCGTAGCCATTCAGCACGCAGAGAACATTGGCAATTTCCACATGGCCCACTCCTTCGTCCGGGGCAACTGGCGCAACGACAAGCTTTCCAGCCCCATTATCATGCAGAAGAGCTGCCACGATCTGGACATTCTGCTGTGGCTGACCGGGGCGCACTGCAAGAAGGTGGCGGCTTTCGGGTCCCTCAGCTACTTTAAGGAGGAAAACGCCCCTGCAGGGTCTACGGACCGATGCCTCACCTGTCCGGTGGCGGAAAGCTGCCGATTCGACGCTCAGAAAGCCTATCTTCCGGGCCTTGGAGGCTGGCCCACGGACGTGGTGTGTTTGGAACAGACGGAGGAGGCCCTTATGGAGGCTCTGAAAGAGGGGCCCTACGGCCGGTGCGTCTACCGCTGTGACAACAATGTCTGCGACCATATGAGCATCATTCTGGAATTCGACAACGACGTCACAGCCACTTTCTCCCTCACCGCCCAGACCAGCGCCTGCCACAGAACTCTGCACATCATGTGTGAGGACGGCGAAATTGTCGCTGACGACGGTCAGAAGCAAATCATCGTCACCCATCATGTGTCCAGCCAGTCCGAGACCTTCCAGCAGCGGGTCATCAACGTCCGAACCAACGGAAGCGGCCACGGCGGCGGCGACGCAGGCATCATGGAGGACTTTACCAAAAGCCTTGGCGGCCACGCAGAATCCCGCAGTTCCATCTCCCGCAGCGTAGAGAGCCATCTCATGGCCTGCGCCATCGAGGAATCCCGTCTCACGGGAACCGTGGTGGAGCTGGATAAATTCCGGAAGTCTTTGGCATAAGGATATTTCGTCAGCAGGAACGGCGCAAGGGCCCTTCCCTGGATTAAAAATTGCCCCCGACCACAGTCGGGGGCTTATCTTTACACTGTCCGGTACATTTTGATATCCCGGACGGCGTATCCGCATTTTTCGTAAAGCCGGAGGGCGGCTTCATTTTTGGCGTTGACGTTCAGCTCCAGGTGGTGACATCCCTGGGCCTTTGCCAGGATTCGGATAAATTCCATCATCTCCGTGCCCAGGCCCTGGCGGCGGCAGGCTTCATCGATGCACAGCTCGTCCAGAAGCATGACCTTGTTTCCGGACAGGGTCTGACGTACCCGCAGAAGGGTGTAGCCCACAGGAATGCCCTCCACTTTGGCAAGATACAGCTCCTTGTCCCGAAGGGCCTGGTCATAGCGTTCCTGGGGATACAGCTCCCCTTCCGGCATTTCATAGACATCCGGCTGCAGGAAAACGTGCAGCCCATGGACCTGCCGGGCCAGGCGGTTGACGACGTCCCGGTCCCCGGGAGTAGCCAGCTCCAAAATCATGCCAGTACCGCCTTGTGGAATACCTTTTTGCCCTTGCGGAGCTTCACGCCTTCCTTCAGCTGGGCTTCGGTGACCATGAACTGGGCAGAGGGTACCTTCTCGTCATTCAGAAGGACGCCGCCTTGCTCAATGAGCTGTCTCGCCTGCTTATTGGAGGGGGCCAGACCGCAGAGGACCATCAGGTTCAGAATGCCGATTTTGCCATCTGTCAGCTTGTCCCCAGGGATTTCCGTGGTGGGCATATTGCTGTCGTCGCCTGCGCCGGAGAACAGAGCCTTTGCCGCGGCCTGAGCCTTATTGGCCTCTTCCTCGCCGTGGACCAGCTTGGTCAGTTCGTAGGCAAGGATTTCCTTGGCCTCGTTGAGCTTTGCATCCTTCCAATCCGCCATGGCGTCGATTTGCTCCAGGGGCAGGAAGGTGAGCATCCGGATGCACTTTATGACATCGGCATCCTCAACGTTGCGCCAGTACTGATAGAACTCGAAGGGGGAGGTTTTATTGGGGTCCAGCCATACGGCGCCCTTGGCGGTCTTGCCCATTTTCTTGCCCTCAGAGTTGAGAAGCAGGGTAATTGTCATGGCGTGGGCATCCTTGCCCAGCTTCCGGCGAATCAGCTCCGTGCCGCCAAGCATATTGCTCCACTGGTCATTGCCGCCGAACTGCATATTGCAGCCGTAGTGCTGGTAGAGGTAGTAGAAGTCGTAGGACTGCATGGGCATGTAGTTGAATTCCAGGAAAGACAGGCCCTTCTCCATGCGCTGCTTGAAGCACTCGGCCCGAAGCATATTATTGACGGAGAAGCAGCCGCCAATGTCCCGGATGAAGTCGATGTAGTTGAGATTCAGCAGCCAGTCGGCGTTGTTCACCATCTGAGCCTTGCCTTCTCCGAACTCAATGAACCGCTCCATCTGTTTTTTGAAGCAGTCACAGTTGTGCTGAATGGTCTCCTGGGTCATCATGCTCCGCATATCGGTACGGCCGGAGGGGTCGCCGATCATGGCGGTGCCGCCGCCGATCAGGGCGATGGGCTTGTTGCCCGCCATTTGCAGGCGCTTCATCAGGCACAGTGCCATAAAGTGGCCCACGTGGAGAGAATCGGCAGTGGGGTCAAAGCCAATGTAGAAGGTAGCCTTGCCGTTGTCGATCATCTCCCGAATCTCCTGCTCGTCGGTGACCTGGGCAATCAGGCCCCGGGCTACCAGTTCGTCATATACTTTCATGGTTTATTCTTCCTTTCCTTTGGTAACTGCGCCGCAGCAGATTAAGCTTGTCAATGCTGCACGCAGAATATTTACGTTTGTCTCTTCCAGAATGGTGTCCTTGGGGGTGTGAATGCGGCTGAGATACAGCCCCAGCTTTCCTTTATGCAAAGCGCAGATTCCGACGCCATAGGGAAAATTCATCTGATCCGAGGGATAGAAAGCAAATCCTTTCTCCCGCAAAAGAAGAGATTTTCTTTCAAAATGCCCGCAGACCGGATACAGGGATGCAAGCTTATCCCGGTCCTTCCGAAGCTTCTTTGTGGGAAACAGCATCAAGTGGTCCCCGTCACCCACGCAGTCCAGATTCAGCACCAGCTGCCGCTCCAGCTGGGCTTTGTGGGCCTTACGGTAGGATGCCGAACCCAGCAGCCCGGCTTCTTCCAGGTCAAACAGTACAAAACATACTTTTTTGCGGTGGATTTCCGGCAAAGTTCTGGCAATTTCCAAAACCGTTACCACCCCGGAGGTGTTGTCATTGGCATTATGCCGGTTGGCAGGGCCGACAATCATACAAATAAGGATTGCCCAAATCGCCCCATATGTGAAAAGTCCTGCAATAAGCCCATTTCCAGCCAAAAGCCCAATTCCAACCCCGATAAAAATCGCCAGCAGAAAGCAAACCGCGATAATCAGCATTTGATACAGGAAATACAGGAAAAAATTACAGGGCGTAATCAGATTCGGTATGGGCAGAATGGCACAGGTATCGTAGTGCGCCGTGACCAAAAAGTCTGCCGTCTCCGGATTGCCGATTACCACATTGCGGCTGCCGAAGCTTCCCTTTTCTTCCCGGCAAGCATAGCCCAAACCTTCAGCGTACGCTTGCACCGCAGCACGAAAGGCTTTCTTTTGTTTCCCGGTTTTCCGCACAGGAAACAGAGTCAATATATCCATAGGAACCGTCAGCATTTTCTATCTCCTTTCTTTCAAACAACGTCAAAAACGCCCTCTATCCATAAGGATAGAGGGCGTAAAATACGCGGTACCACCTCTAATTCGGAAGTTTCTCACAAAACTCCCCTCACGGCGTCCAATAACGCCTCCCGCAGTTTCGGGCGGACCCGTCCTCCCCTACTGATGCTTTCAGGCAGGCCACTCCAGGAGGTATTTCGGCGGTTTTCCCCACTGCCTTGCACCGTTCCGGCAGCTCTCTGAGAGGAAAGGGGCGCTTACTTCTTCCCTTCGCTGTGTTACGCATATGGTAGCAGAACGGCAAGGCTTTGTCAAGGGGCAGTCTTCAAAAATCCCGAAGTGGAAACAGACCTCTGCCCTCCGGCGCCTACATTCCCAGCATTTCTTCCGCACTTTTCAGTGTGGTTTCCGTAATGCTGGCACCGCCCATAATACGGGCCAGCTCCCGCTTTCTTCCCTCGAAGTCCAGAGGCGTCACGGTGGTGTAGGTCCTGCCCTGACGTTCGGACTTGGCAATGAGCAGATGGGTGGTTGCCAATGCCGCCAGCTGGGGCAGGTGGGTCACGCAGAGGACCTGTTTATGAGCGGCTACACTGCGAAGTTTCTCCGCTACCTTCTGGGCAGCTCTTCCGGAGACGCCAGTGTCTACCTCATCAAAAATAAGGGTGGCCACCTGGTCTTTTTCCGCCAGGACGTTTTTCATAGCCAGCATAATGCGGGCCAGTTCGCCGCCAGAGGCTACCTTGCTCAAAGGCTTCAGGGCCTCGCCGGCGTTGGCGGTCATGTAAAAGGCCACGGCATCGGCGCCGCTGGCTGTCAGCTCCAGCTCCCGGAACTGGCAGGAAAACTGCACTTTGGGCATATCCAGCTGGCTGAGTTCCGTGAGAATACGCTTTGAAAGTGCGTCTGCCGACTGCTTCCGGTTCTCACGAAGCGCCAACGCTGCATCCCAGGCAGCTTTTTCCGCCTTTTGCAGCTTTCCTTTCAGCCGCTCCAGGTGGTCATCGGCAAATTCTATCTCATCCAGCTCTTTTTTTGCCTTATCGAGATAGTCAAGGATATCCTGGCAGGTGACGCCGTATTTTCTCCGGAGCTTGTGGATGGTATCCAGACGCTCTTCGATCTGTTCCAGCTCGTCGGCTGAGTAGTTCAGGCTGTCCCTGGTGTCCCGGACCTCTTCTGCCACATCCTGAACCTGGTACATAAGGTCAGCGACCCGGTCGTGGAGCCCAGAGAAGCTGTCACTGAACCGCAGAAGGCGTCCCAGGGCGTACTCCGCCTGGGCCATAAGGCCTGAGGCGCCGTCGGTATCGTCCCCGCCATAGAGGCACTCCGCCGCCTCGTTGAGACCGCTGCTGAGCTTTTCTGCGTTTTGCAGGAGCTTCCGCCGCTCTTCCAAAGCCTCGTCCTCCCCGGGTTCCAGCTCCGCTTTTTCAATTTCGGCGATTTGGTATTTGAGGGTCTCCATGCGCCGGAGCTTCTCGCTCTCATCCATGGTGAGGCTGTCGATCTCCTTGCGAAGCCGGGCCACTGCGGCATACTTTTCGCCATAGTCCTCCCGCAGTCCCTCGTTGTCGGCAAAGGCATCCAGAAAGGCAAGGTGATTCTCCTCGTCAAAGAGGGAAGCGGAATCATGCTGGCCGTGGATATTGATGAGCTGAATGCCCAGCTTTCGCAGAATGGACACGGAGACCAGGGTGCCGTTGACCCGGCAGACATTCTTGCCGTCCAGGTAGACCTCCCGGGAAATCACCGTCTCCGGGTCATAGGGCACGCCATTGTCTGCAAACCAACTGCACTCCGGCACTCCCGTAAAAACCGCCCGGACGGAGGCTTTGCCTTCCCCGGTGCGGATCATGTCCCGATAGGCCCGCTCGCCCAAAATGGCGGAGATGGCATCAATGACAATGGATTTTCCCGCGCCGGTTTCACCTGTCAGAACGTTAAAGCCGGGATTAAAAGCAATGTCCGCACGTTCAATAACGGCGATGTTCTCAATATGCAGAAGGCTCAGCAAAGGTATTCCCCCTTAGTAAGCGATGTGTTCAAAACGCTGCCTCTGCACGGTGCAGAGGACTTTATTTCCGTTTTTTTACTCTGTAAGTTCCCGGTATTCCGCATAGAGGGAGGGATAGCTCCCTCCCTCTGCAGCAGCGGAAAACAAACTTAATTTAAAAGGCTTTTGATTTCCCCGCAGAAGGCGGCAGCGGTGTTGCTGTCCCGCATAACCAGAAAAACGGTGTCGTCTCCAGCCAGGGTGCCCAGAATCACGCTGATTTTCATGGCATCCAGTGCAGAAGCGGCAGCCCCTGCAAGCCCCGGCAGCGTGTGTATCACGATGATGTTCTGGGCATAGTCAAAATCGGTGACGGATTCCCGGAAAAAGGTGTTGAGCTTTCCAAGAAAGCCGTTGGGGACTTCTCTCGACACGGTGGTGTAGCGGTAAGAGCCCACGCTTGTCATCTCTTTGACAATCCGAAGTTCTTTGATGTCCCGGGAGATGGTTGCCTGGGTGCTTTGAAAGCCCGCATTCTGGAGGGCCTGGAGAAGCTGTTCTTGGGTCTCTACGTTGGTGGTGGAGATGATCTCCATAATCTTGGCCTGTCTCTTGGATTTCAAAGTCGTCAACCTCTCTTGAATTTTGCGTTAATCACGTCGTAGAAACTCCGGTCCTTCAGCCGCACCAGACGGCTTTCCAAATGAGAACGCTTGATAATGGCAGTATCGCCCATATTCAGGCGGAAGGATTTTCCGCCGTCCACGCTTAAATAAGCACAGCGCCGGGCATTGGGAGATAAAGACACGGTAATGACCCGCTTGTCGGAAGCCACGATACTGCGGCTGGCAACATCATGGGCGCAGATGGGCGTAATGAGAATATTTCTGGCATCGGGCTCCACAATGGGGCCTCCGGCGGAAAGACTGTAGGCCGTGGACCCCGTAGGTGTCGCCACAATGACCCCGTCGCCGCCGCATTCTATGGCGGAAACCCCGTCGCATTTGACGTTCAGGTGAACAATGCGGGCCGCGTTGCCCTTGGTCACTGCCACGTCGTTCAGGCAGATGTCATGGAAGAGTATGTCCCGGTCCCGCTGAATGGTCACGTCCAGCATCATTCGGCTGTCCAGGGTATAGTTTCCCGCGGCAATGGTAGCAAGCCCGCCAAGCTCCGTGCTCTCCAGCTCCGCCATAAATCCCATGGTGCCGATATTCACCCCGAGAATGGGGATATTTTTCCTGGTTGCGGCCTTTGCCATATGCAAAATGGTGCCGTCGCCGCCGAAGCAAATAACCATTTCGGCATTGGGCAGTTCCCGGTCCAGGCGGGAAAACCGCAGATCTCTCGGAAGTTCATAGGACCTGTCAATTTCAAAGGGCAGGCACAGTCTGGTCTGGACCCCGGCCTCCCGCAGAATCTGCATGGCGGCCCGGACGGTGGAAAAGTTCCGGTCCCGATAGGGATTGGGAGCGAGAATCACATTCTTCATTGACTCTCCCCCTTGTCCAGCGTATTATGGGCATCCTCCACGACCTTTGCGGTGTCGGGCACAATGCCCTCTCCGGCTTCCAGGGTCAGATGGCCCAAAAATTCAATGTTTCCTTCCGGTCCCTTCACCGGGGAAAAGGTCAGGCCGAGAATCTGAAACGACAGTTCCTTTGCAAGGGAGACGAAGTTGTCCAGGACCTCTTTATGGGTAGCCTTGTCCCGGACCACACCCTTTTTCCCCACCTTCTCCTTCCCCGCTTCAAATTGGGGCTTAATAAGGCAGAGCACCTGACCTGTGGGTTTTAAGAGGTTTTTAATAGCGGGGAGCACAATTTTAAGGGATATGAAGCTCACGTCAATGACAGAAAGATCCAAAGGTTCTCCCAAGTCCTCCGGGGTGACATAGCGGATATTGGTCCGCTCCATGACCACCACTCTGGGGTCCGAGCGGATCTTCCAGTCCAGCTGGCCGTAGCCCACGTCGATGGCGAAGACCTTGCTGGCTCCCTGCTGCAGGAGGCAGTCCGTAAAGCCTCCTGTGGAGGCGCCGGAATCGGAGCAAACGTAACCCGTGGGGTCCACACCAAAGTCCCGGAGGGCTTTTTCCAGCTTCAGGCCGCCCCGGCTGACGTAGGGACAGGCAGCGCCCCGGACTTCCAGCTGTACGGTCTCTTCGTAGGAAACCCCGGGCTTGTCCGCTTTCTGTCCGTCCACATACACCAGACCGCTCATAATAATGGCCTGGGCCTTGGAGCGGCTGTCGGCATAACCCTGCTCGGTCAGCAGAACATCCAGTCTCTTTTTGACTTTCATTGCAGGGCCTCCCTTGTAAATGCGGCGATGGAGGCTCCGTCCAAGCCGCAGTGTTCATATAGTTTCTGGTTGGAGCCATGGGGC
>DVJG01000208.1 GCA_018710805.1 Candidatus Faecousia faecipullorum | reverse complement strand
TATATCCACATTCATTAGAAAGCGAATCCGGAAGCTTAGCCGGGCTTTCCGAGGGGATGGTCCTGACCCCAAAGGCAAAGTAAAGCAAATGAAACACCCACACACAGCCAAGTATGATACGCCCCACCGGTACTAGGTGCATCATAAAAAAGCCGATGCTCATAAGAATCGTCACAGTGACCATAATGCGATATTTGGCCTGCCTTGTCATACCTTTGCCTTGAATGTAGCTTTCCAGGTTGTCCTTGTAGAGCTTTGTACCGATAAACCAGGTGTGCAGCTTTTCGGAGCTCTTGCCAAGGCAGAAGGCCGCCAAAAGCAAAAAGGGGAAAGCCGGAAGCAGCGGCAGCACAGCGCCCAGAGCGCCCAGTCCCACGCCAATGCAGCCCAATGTAATGTACATAATCTTTTGATCTTCATGTTGTCTTCTCCAATCGTCTCTTTTCTTTGCTTGTTTCGATCACATGACGGACCGCAATAACAGGGTGATGAAACACCATCCGCGGTCCGGAAAACCGCATGACAGCCCGGATCTGCGAGCGCATCTCCGGCTTGTAACAATGCACCTTACAGTTGGAGCAGAAGGTTTTTGTCTCCATGAAGGGGCACCTGTCGCTGCGCTGCCGGGCGTAGGTGTTCAAAGCGGCGCAGTCGGGACAGAGACCCTTTCCACCGTGTTTTTTCCGGCAATATAGGGCAATCATCTGGGAGACAAGCTGCTTCTCCCGTTCTCGCTTGCTCTGTGCGTTCATCAGCTCATCCCCCCATGATCCACAGAATAAACCTTGTTGGCGATACGCATTGTAGATACCCGGTGGGAAACCAGTATTACTGGAAAGAAAGCCCATACGGGCAGCGCACACATTGCAAAGGAAGCGAAGGATGACTGCCATAATGGTGATGAAGGCGGTCAGCAGCAGGTCAGTTTCTTCGGCGCATTTCAGATACAGCCGCTCCAACAGTCGGCAGATTGTGCCGATCATAATAATATTCGCCGCAAGCGAACACCATTGAAGTGCCACATTAGCGACAATGTACTTTTTGCTTTCCCTGACAGCCCCGATTAGTCGCTTGTTGATCATCATGTTGTTTTTCTCCGTTTCCGATAATTGCGGCAGAGCCGTGTTTGTTGATGATTAGCAACAGCTAACCGCAGGTGAAATCAGTCGCAGCTGCGCGCTCACGGCTGCAAATAGCGAAATATTTCCATACGATCGTTAAAAAACTAACCGCCCACTTCCGAAACAAAAAGTTCCGCATAGGATGGTATTCGCTTCCTTGAAGATCAGGTGTTTCCGCATTCCTTTTCTTAGGTTAGCATACGCTAACCTAAGACTCTAGAAAGAACAGCCGCTATTAGCGGCTGCTAACCACCATCATCATAGCACATTCATTTCTTTTTGTCAATCAGAATCGCTTACCAGAATTGGAAATGGCTGGGAAAAAGCTCCCAGCCCCAAGCATCACCAAACGGTTGATTGTTACGCTTTCCCGGCATGGCGGCAGATGGCGCGGAAGGATTTGTCGCTGATGACATGCTCAATCCGGCAGGCATCCTGGGTCGCGGTCTCCTCGTCCACCCCCAGATGGATCAGCATATCCCGGATGACCGTATGCCGCTCATATATCTTTTCCGCAGTCTGCGTGCCCAATTCTGTCAAAGTCAGATAGCCATTCTCATCCGCAGTCAGGTAACCGCCCTGCTTCAGAAGTCCCATGCCCCGGCTGACGCTGGGCTTGGAAAATCCCATATATTCCGCAACATCGATGGAACGGACATAGGGGCTTTTCTGTGCGAGAATATAGATGGTTTCCAAATACATTTCTCCGGATTCCTGTAATACCATACATTCACCTCATAAAGATGATTTTCCAAAGCATAACACAATTACGCCCAAATATCAAGGGCAACACCGCATAATGGGGCAAGGAGATTCGGCCAGTGTTTTGGCCCAAACGAATGTATGGAAAATGTGGAAATCGCAAAAGGTGTTATCGCACCTCCAGGACCTTGTAGCCTAATTTCTCCACAACCTCTTTCAGAGCCGCATCCGGAACCTCTTTGCTGTAGGATACGGTCGCGGTTTTCTTTCTGAGATTCACCGTGCATACGACACCATCCAGCCGGTTTACAGCATTCTCCACTCTGGCTTGGCAATTGGCGCAGTGCATACCCTCCACAAGCATCCTTTTTTCACCGATTTTCGGGCTTGTCAGCTTTTTGTGTGAACGAAGGGTGTTTCCGCCGCTTCCGCAGCAGCCGCCCGCAAAATGTTTTTTCGCTCGCAGCAACGCAAACACAACCATTGTCAAAATAATACCAACAATTATCCCGTTTTCCATAAGTTCCTCCTTATACAAAATAACGCATATGACTGAAACCGCACAGCAATTAGCAACCGCTAACCACATCATACTATACATCGCATTCTTCTGTCAAGCTGCAATGGAATTTTTTTCAAAAAGGTATTGACAAATAGGGAATACAGCAGTATCATGTATGGCAGTTAGCAGGTGCTAATTAATTTTCAGCCCAGCGGTTAGCAACATCTAACCATAGGCAGAATTCTGAATCGGGTGATTGAGTATGGATTTGACAAAAGCGGAAGAAGGCAAGCAGTACACCATTGTGCGGATTGAAACGGAGGACGAAGAGCTGGATTCCTTCCTGTTTTCCCTGGGGTGTTACAGCGGCGAACCCATCACGGTGATTTCCCGCCGGCGTGGAAGCTGCACCATCGCGGTAAAGGACGGAAGATACAGTATCGACAATCAGTTGGCGGCGGCGATCGTCATCTGAGTGCCAAAAAGAGAATCCCTCTGATTCTCTTTATCCATCGGTTAGCGATCGCTAACCTTTTGCGATCCAGGAAGAAAACCTGTCAGAATAACCATTGAAAGAGGAGGAAAATCAAAATGAGAATTGCTTTTGCAGGCAATCCCAACAGCGGTAAAACCACCATGTATAACGCCCTGACCGGGCGCAACGAGAAGGTGGGCAACTGGGCCGGTGTTACCGTGGACAAGAAAGAGGCGCTGATCAAAAAGACCTACGCCGGAGATCAGGAGCTGATTGCCGTGGATTTGCCCGGCGCTTACTCCATGTCGCCCTTCACCTCGGAGGAGAGCATCACCAGCTCCTATGTCCGAAACGAGCACCCCGATGCCATCATCAACATTGTGGATGCCACCAATCTGAGCCGTTCTCTGTTTTTCACCACCCAGCTTCTGGAGTTGGGCATCCCTGTGGTTGTGGCGCTGAACAAGCACGACATCAACGAGAAAAAGCAGACCCAGATTGATATCCGCGCCCTGTCCGAAAAGCTGGGCTGCCCGGTATTGGACACCACCTCCACCACCGGAGAAGGCCTTGCGCAGGTGGTTCAGGCAGCCGCTTCCCTGAATGGGCAGAGCCAGAAAGCACCCTACCATCAGGGGAATATCGATTTGACCAGCAAGCAAGCGGTAGAAGCTGCAGACCGTAATCGGTTTACTTTTGTCAATGGAATTGTCAAGTCTGTAGAAACCCGGAAGGTTCTGACCAAGGAAAAGAACGCCCAGGACAAAATCGATGCCGTTCTGACCCATCCCATTGGCGGTCTGGTGATTTTCGCGGCAGTCATGTTCCTGGTGTTCCAGATTTCTCAGGCCTGGGTCGGTCCCTGGATCGCGGATACCCTGGTGGGCTGGCTGGAAACCTTCCAGGAATGGGTCGGCGGACTGGTGGAAAACGCGGCCCCCATCTTGCAGGCGCTGCTGGTGGACGGCATCCTCGGCGGTGTCATCGCGGTCATCGGCTTCCTGCCTCTGGTAATGGTCATGTACTTCCTGATCTCCCTGCTGGAGGACTGCGGCTATATGGCTCGCGCCACGGTGGTTCTGGACCCCATCTTCAAGAAGGTCGGTCTGTCCGGCAAGTCTGTGATTCCCTTCGTGGTTGGCACCGGCTGCGCCATCCCTGGCATCATGGCCTGCCGTACCATTCGCAATGAGCGGGAACGCCGTGCCACCGCCATGCTGACCCCCTTTATGCCCTGCGGCGCAAAGCTGCCTGTCATCGCCCTGTTTGCTGGTGCTTTCTTTGCGGATGCTTCCTGGGTAGGGACGCTCATGTACTTTGTGGGCATTGCGCTGATTCTGCTGGGCGCGCTGCTGGTCAATAAAATTACCGGCTACAAGCACCGCAAATCCTTCTTCATCATCGAGCTTCCCGAGTATAAGATTCCTTCTCTGAAGCGCGCCGTCATGGATATGTGCGCCCGGGGCTGGGCATTCATTGTCAAAGCCTTTACCATCATTCTGGTCTGCAACACGGTCGTACAGATCATGCAGACCTTTACCTGGAGCTTCACGGTTGCCGAGACTGCCGGTGACTCCATTCTGGCCTCCGTTGCCGGTCCCTTTGCCTACCTGCTGGTGCCCATCGTGGGCGTGGTCTCCTGGCAGTTGGCTGCCGCTGCCGTCACCGGCTTCATTGCCAAGGAAAATGTGGTGGGCACCCTGGCCGTCTGCTTTGTTGGCCTTGAAAACCTGATTGACACGGAAGAACTGGCTCTGATGGAGGGCGCTGGTGCGGAGGTTGCCTCTGTATTTGCCATCACCAAGGTCGCTGCGCTGGCGTATCTGATGTTCAACCTTTACACCCCGCCCTGCTTCGCTGCTCTGGGTGCTATGCACTCCGAAATCAATGACCGTAAATGGTTCTGGGGTGGCGTGGGCCTGCAGTTTGCCACCGGCTTTACAGTAGCCTATCTTACCTATCAGATCGGTACGCTGATCACCACCGGCTCCTTCGGTGCCGGATTCCTGCCGGGTCTGATTGTGGTGGTTATTCTGGCTGCCATCATGATTTCTTTGGTACGGAATACCAACAAGCATCTGGCTGCTGAATATGCGCTGGGCGGCAGGAAGTAATACCATGGAAAACATCATCATTCTAGCGGTGATTGCCATTATCATTGGCCTGGCTGTCGGTTACATCCATAAGGAGAAGAAGCGCGGTGTCAAATGTATTGGTTGCCCCAATGGCTGCTCCTGCAATGGAAAGTGCGGCGGGGATTGCAGTGGTTGCGGGAATTCCGAAAGAAAGTGACGAGACTTCGACATTCCCCTTTTGCAGATAACAAGATGATCAGGGGCTGTCTCTAATGATTTTCAGAAATTGGGAGAGACGGCCCCTCCTGTATACCAGTCTGTGGAGAAATTGAGATAAGAACGCAAAAACGCAGTGGCGATAATCTATGCAGGAGAGAACTGATACGAGTTATGATAACAATGCAAAAGAGTATGAACAATATGCAAAACACTTCAAGCTGGATTCGCTGTCCATTCTGCGGTAGAAAAACGCGAGCAAAAATATATCCAGATACGATAGTGTTTAGATTCCCGATTTACTGCCCGAAATGTAAACAAGAAACCAAAATCGATGTAACGGAATTGAAGATAGCTATAAGCAAATGAGCCAGACGTAAAACGCAGAGCCTGCTTTCCCTTTTATTATGGGAAAGTAGGCTCTTTTTAGAAAGATTTGCAACCTTTCTTTGCATTTTTCGCATTTCTTCGTAAACAAATGATGGGGAGCTAAAGATTATTCACATGTGCAGTCCTTCGCGGAAGCGCTGATAATAGCTCTGGCCACCGAGATAACCAGATCCTGAGTATGGTTATCGCAATTACAAAGCATCCGAATCAGGTCGCCCGCCTTTGATTCTACGGCCTGTTTCTCAGGACGGCAAATCAGCTCGGAATCAATAGCAAGCACATCCATCAGTTCCATGAAGACTTCATAACTTGGCTTCTTATCACCACTCTCTATCCGATATATGTAGCGAACCGAAACACCTGCTTTGTCAGCCAATTCTTCAACGGTCACCTTATTTTTTATCCGCGCTTGTTTGACAACATCGCCTAGCGTATCTTTTCTTTTTCGCACCGTCTGCTCACCTCCGTACACTTATTATTGTACGGATTTCTTCTCTGTTGATAATGGCATGACAGTTCTAATTTTATGAACTAACAGTACATCAAATATATATCGACACGATACCCCGCTGCCGGCAAAGAAAAAAACGCTGAATTGCCGATGGCCTATTGTGATACACAACCCTCCAATTCTTCGTTTTTGAATTGGGGGGATTTTTTATTTCCTGGCTTGCCAGCAACGCAGCGGTTCCAATATCCTGCTGCGAATATAGTTCGACCTAAAGCTGCACATTCCCAAAGATATCCGGCGAAAGAAGCCGGGAATATCCTTGGGAATGTGCAGCTTTCCTTGTGAACCGTCAGACCATGTAGAATAACCCAGCCGTTGCCATCGCAGGCGACTGGTTTACGGCACAGGGGAAAGCCATCAATTTGGGAGCCTTTGGGAAAGAAGAAAACCGCGCTGTAGCCGAAAAGCTGAAGAAGGCCTTTGCCCAGTGGATTGGAAATGGTCACAGCGATTTGGAAGACGAGAATACCATCATTCTGAAAGTGGAATTGACAGCCGGACTGCTGCTTTCCCATGGAACGCGGTATGCGTTTTAGGGTTTCACAAAAACAGTTTGTACGCAATGGCTTTGGCGGAAATACATGACAGGGGGGCGGATTTCCGCCCCCCTGGGTTTTGTGCGTGTTTATCTGCTGATGCGCCTATACTCAATTTGCCAGGGGAATCAGTTTTCCCTGCAGCACATATCTTGCGTCGTTGAATTCATAGGAGCAGGTGGAAAGTGTCACAATGCGGTCGCCGGGGTGGAATTTCACATCGGCTTTGAATGTGGACTGCTCAATTGCCGTCTCATAGAGCGCCTGGGTCTCCTCGTCGTACTGGACAAACCCAAAGGCTTCCGAGGAAGACGAGGTGACATACCCGGCATAGAGCTCCACCTTATAGTTGCGGTCTCGGGTCAGGAGCCACATAACCGGGTGCTCATCGTAGTACTCCTGCTTTTTGTAATTGCATAAGGTGCCGAACATGGAACCGTTTTTAATGTTGTGACCATAGATTATGGTATTCCGGTCCTGGAAGTGCCCGTCATTGCGGTAATCCGCAAACAGGGTGCCTAAAGCATTCTCACTGCCATTTACCATGTGGTAAAGGTAGTAGTCATTGTCCTTTCCCTGGACCACCGGCAGATTGATGGGGGTATCAGAACTATAGAGCCAGGCAATGACGTCCGGGGACTCCTGCTGCAGAACGTCAAAATCCACGGTCAGAGGAGGCGTTTCGTCCAGGTACGTCTCCTGTGTGGAGGCGGTGTTCTCTTCCTCCGCCGGGTCCGCGTCTGTTTTCGGGGCAGACTCCTGGGTTGGAAGAAGCACCACGGCGTCCTCTGCCAGACGCTGATTCATTTGGCTGCTCTGATAGTAGCCCAGAAGATAGCCTCCGATCTGATACAGGGAAAAGCCCAGTACAGCCGCAGCCATCAGTCCAACCGTAAATCGCATGAGTTTTCTCATAGTTATCCTTTCTCAAAAACACACCCCATGTCAAAGATGGGGTGTGTTTCCTGCATTTAACCGATTATTCCTGTTCCTGATCTTTTTTCTTTCTGGTCAGGAAGAGATACAGAAGCACCAGGGTACTGGCGCCTGCCAGAATGCCATAGAGGGTAAAGTTGGCGGTGTCACCGGTTTTGGGGGTGTTGGAGGGAACGCGATAGGCATAGTTGTTGCGAAAGACCACTTTGCCGGCTTTCTCCGTCTGATTGCCCTCTCGAATGGCGGCGGATACCTCGAGTTGGCCCTTAATATTATATGTGATGGTGAGTTTTACGTGATATTCGGTTTTGTCATAGGTGGCATTGCTATTCGTGCCCTTCTCCTGCTTTACGGTGTATTCATACACACCTACTTTGTCAAAGCAAATGTAGAACGGGCGGGCCTCGCCGCCTCTGACCGTAATGGGGTTTTGCTGCGCTTCAGGCGCGCCATTGAGGGCAGTCAGTTCGATTTTAAATTTTTCTGCAGGCGTGGGCGTGTTTCCGGCAACCAGCACGGTCACAGGCAGAGAGACGGTGATCTCCTCGTCGGCGGCAAACGCAGTCTGGCTCAGCCCCATCAGGCAGACAATGCACAGCATCAAAGCCACGATTTCGCGAAACAGTCTCTTTTTCATATCATGCTTCCTCCTCAGCTCCAAGTCGGTGGGGTGTCATGGTTGCCAGGACAATGGTTCTGGCATCGGTAAATTCCGAGGAACAGGTGGAGAGCACCAGAATATGGGGGTTCTCCTGCTCCAGCAGGGCATCCAGGACATCCTGCCGCAGAGACAGGGCATTTTCCTGGATATAAGGTTCAAAACTGTGAAGATTATTGCTATGCCAGTCTGTTGGCTCAAAAATCTCCTTGTCGGAGGCTTCGGTTAGCAGACAGGCAAAAATTTCAAGGTCATAGGTTTCATCCGGAGTGATGAGGGTGCCTGTTTTGTTCTCCCGGAAGAAATCCGGGTCCTTATACAGGTCCAGGTCCCCAAACATTCCGCTGTGTTCCATATGGTGGCCATACAGCAGAGAAACGGTATCCGAGAAATCGTTTTGGTTCCGGGAATCCAGGAAAATGGACCCGGCCAGGGAGAAATTGCCGTAGACATCGGTATTGATATAACACATATTGTCCTGTCCCTGGACAATGGGATGGTCGATCTTGGTGTTGTCCAGAGTGACCCAGCCGCAGACGTCGGGGTTCACGTTTAACAGCTCAGCAAAGGTGGGGCCATCCTCCCCTTCCTCTGTCTTGGGTTTTAGTTTAATCATATCCGCCTGGACATCTTCGGCGGCGGAATAGATGCGGCTGTTGTCCCAAAGGGCGTATCCTGCGTAGGCCCCAGCAATGGTGAGACTCAGCAGTACCACTATGCTCACAATGGCATTTGCAATTCGCAGCAAAATACGGGTCATACCGTTTGTGGGACCTCCTTTCGTTTTGCCCCCGGGGGTCGAGGCCCCCGGGTTTCAGTGGTTCAGAAAAAGAGGACCTTAGAATTCACGGGCGGAACGCTTTTTCACGAAGAAGGCTACCATGCAGACCACGCAAACGGTCAGCAGCAGCACATAGGGCAGGGAATCCAGCATGATGCCGGTGTCAACAGTG
>DVJG01000207.1 GCA_018710805.1 Candidatus Faecousia faecipullorum | reverse complement strand
AGCTTCCTTGCTTCGTTTTCCGCAATATAATTTCCGCGGAATGCAATGGAATCCTTGTTGCTGGTGGTTCCAATGCCTACAAATGCCATGTCCAGGGCCTGCACGTGACGAAAATGTGTAATGACATCGGGCTCCTGCATAAAAAGATCCCGCAGGGCGGTGTTGTGCACATACAGGGGAGCCTGAAGAATGCTGTGGTTGCATTCCAGCTTTTTTGCCAGTACCTTTACCAGTTCTCTTCCGTCAATATTCAAATTTTCGTTATAGTTGCCTCCTACCATCTGGACAATCCGCGCATTGGGCCAGGTGGTTTTTCTTTGGAAGGTCCGCACAAACGAAGACAGGGTGGTGCCCCATGAAATTCCGATTCTGCTGTTTTCCCGGATATGATCGTTCAGGAAGTCCGAAGCCACCTGACCCACATTCTTTTTTGCCGTCTCTTCGTTGCTGCCGCTGGGCACAACCTGCACATAGTTCAGCCGGAACCGTTTTTTGATTTCCTTTGTCAGCTCTTCGCAGGTATTGACGGAATCATGGATGGTAATCTGAACGATGTTGTACTTTCTGCCCTCGGAGAGCAGTCTGGATACCTTCGGGCGGGATACCTGCATCAATCCCGCAATCTCATCTTGTGACATTCCACCGTAGTAATACAGCTTGCATGCCTTGACAATATCCTGCCGTTTCTGACTTTGTTCCATATCTCCAGCCTCCTGTTGTGGGAACATATGCATTATATTCTTTTCTAATCGCTTTTTAAATCCTAAATCTATCACTATTATACAAAAGACTGAACAATTGTGCAAGTAGTTTCTTCGCAATAATTGACATACGTTCTATCAAGCGCTAGCATAAGGTCAGAGATACACCACAGCGAAGGGGGAATGTTAGAGGAAGTCAAGGCCATTGCCATGCTTCATCCGGACATCATGGTCTGTGAACCTACCTCCCTGATCGGAACGGGAAAAGTCAGCGACGATGACTATATGCACGCCACCAACCAAGGGGTAAAGGCAGTGTCGCCCAAAACCCTGGTTCTGCAGGCCGCAGGCATCAGCACCGGCGAAGATGTGTATCGAGCCATTCTTTCCGGTGCCGACGGAACCGGCGGTACCAGCGGAATTGTGAAAAAACCGAATCCCGCAGAGGCCCTGCAGGAAATGATTGAAGCTCTGGACAGAGCTCGTACAGAAAGAGAGGACAGCTGATATGAAGATTTATCAGGACACCATTGCCGTACAATCCGTAGGCGGGCGCCCGTCCTATCACAATGTGACGGACCAGGTGCGTAAAATCGTGGAGCAGAGCGGCATTCAAAACGGTATGTGTGTCGTACAATCTCCCCATACTACTTGTTCTGTGATCTTTGAAGAATTTGTCCACGACAGGGATTTCAACGGAGACGAATACCTTCGGGTGGATTTGAACAGGATTCTGGACCGAATCATCCCCAGAGAAACCACTGACGGTATGGATTACCGCTATCCCGGCCCCAAGCATCTGGACTTCCTGATGGGGCTGGATGACCCCCAGTTCCCCTGCGACCCCGGAACGATTCTTAATGCAGATGCCCATATTCGTGGTTCTCTCTTTGGTGCCAGCGAAACCTTCATTTTGCGCAGCGGCAGCCTTCTGACTGGCTCTGTAGGGTATATCTACTTCATCGACTGGGACCGGAACCGCGTCAGAAACAGAAAATGCCATGTGCTGGTCATGGGTGAATAATTGGTATCGTACATAATTCACATGGCCTAAAACAGCTTGTAAAACACGCGCACCGCTTTTGGCGGTGCGCGTGTCAGTATTTGTGTTTTGTCTTACTTTGACAGCCTTCTAATAATGGTACAGAGGCGTCTAGGACCGTTTACGGACGTAATAGCAAGTGTGATTGCGGACAAAGAAATCCATTGTCACCGTGTTTACTCGGCTGACGCAGTTAAAGTACAGCTTGGCTTTTTCAAAAAAGCTCTGCTTTCCCGCCTCGAAGGCATCCTCGCTTCCGGGCAGGCAGCTGACGGCTTCGCAGTGGGTGATGTCCCGGGTGACGATGGCTTCCGGGTAGTATTCCACAATCTCAACCTGGGTATCCGTTTCCAGGTCCCAACCCAAATAGCAAAGCTCCTCCGGCGTTCCGGCAAGATGCCGCCCTACCATGTAGCGGCCCTTCAGAATTGTGCCCGGAGACAGCCACCAGCTGGGAGGATCGCACAGCCCGTTGTCATAGCCGCATACAGGACAGGGTTCCGGTCCGGCTTTGGGAGCGAAGCAGAAAATGCATCGATTAAATGTATTTGCCATGGCACTACCGCTCTTTCAGTTTCTGGAAGATTTCCGCGCAGATGCTGCGGATTCGCTGCATACCCATCAGCACCAGTTTTTCCATATCCGTCATCGGCTCCGGGTCAGTATTGCTGCGGGCTTCGGAATCGGACAGATCCAGTCTATTGGAGATCACAGTCTCTTCCCGCTCATGGGTAATTTGGGTGGTCTGCTTTGTCACCGGAGTCACATACAATCGCTGCCAAAGCTCCTGCATAGTCTGAATCCGCTTTTGAACATACAGATCAAGCCCATCCAGAATGGCCTGTTCCTGCCAGCCGGGGATCTGCACCCCCAGCTCTGAGGGTTTTGGGAAGGGGGCACCCAGTAGCCGATCCATGGCCTGAGGCGGCAGCTTTCCCGTCAGGCAGTAATAGAGCGTGGCGCAGATGCCGTAGACATCCGTCCAGGTGCCCTGACCCCGGCTGCGGTACTGCTCGGGGGCGGCAAAGCCCTCCTTCATGGCAAGAGTCATGGATTTGTCATTGGTGGTATCCCGGGCGTTGCCAAAGTCAATGAGCCGAACGGAGCCGTCGGAGAGCATCATAATGTTGTCCGGGCTGATATCCCGATGGATGAGCCCCTTTTCGTGAACCTGCCGCAGTGCGGAAATGACCGGAGCCATGGCCGGCAGCAGTACCTCTGCCGGAATCCGTCCCCCGAAGCCCATGGACATTTCTTTCAGGTTTTTGCCGTCCAGGAAATCCATGACCAGATAGGCTGTCCGGTTTTCCTCGAAGAAGTCGTTGACCCGAACTACCCCCGGGACATTGCTCAGCTGCACCAGCGTTCTTGCCTCATCCAGAAATCGCTCCATGCCCTTACAGAAGTTTTTCTCCATCCCGGCCAGACAGTGTACCTCCGGCCCCCGCTGGACAAACCGGGTAACCCAGAAGCTGGGGTAAAACTCCTTCACCGCCACCGGGCGTTCCAACCGGACATCCAGCCCCCGGTAGGTGATGCCGTAGCCGCCGATGCCCAGCACCTTTTCCAGCCGGTAGCGCCCTCCAACCATGGCACCCTCCTCCAAATAAAACTGTCCCTGTTCCAAGTTAGCTCACCTCATTCTTCAATTACATAGGGAATTCCATAGGCCGCCTTACAGATAAGTGGGATGAGAAATCCGCATTGCGTCAGAAGCCCTCTGGGGGATACTCGCAGGTTTCGATGGCGTTGCCGCTGAAGCCACTGTAGTCGGAAACGAAGCTGCTGTTCTCTGCATTTCCAATCCAGCCCCGGTTCTCCAGATTGCCGATTACCTTCACATCTGCGTCGTGCCACATCATTCGGCCGTAGTTCGTGAAACTGCCGGCGATCAGGTACTCGCCGCCCTCAAAATTGACCTTGCCGCGGTTTTCCAGTGTACCGTTGACTGTGGCTCCATTAAGATGTCCGAGATACCCATTCTCTTCCACCGTGACGGTTGATCCGGCGTCTACAAAAAGCGCACCGCCGTTCATCAATTTGCCGTTGCGCACCGACACCTTGCAGCGTTCCAGCGTCAGATTCGCGGCCTCAAAAGAACCATCCCCATCAATGGTCATCTGGACTTCCCGCAATGTGAGGGGAGCGAGCATCTTCACCTGGCCGCCGTATAAAAGCTCAATCCCGATGCCGTCCGGGCACGGCCTGTCTCCTGTGTTCCTCAGCAGCAGCTTTCCGTTGCCGCCTACCCGAATACCGCCGCAGCCCGCAATCCCCCCGGGGCCGGTGAAAATAGCAGCTGCATCATCTATTACCAGCTCCCCGCCGTTCAGGTTCAGGCCGCTGTTGGGGGTGCCGTTGGAGCCGGCAAACAGGTAAGCGTCGGGGCCGGATAGGATCAGCCGACCGCCTTGGATGCTCAGACCGGTATCTTCGTCCGGGGGAAACACCAGACCCTTGGTGACGACCAAGTCTCCCTCTACCTGGATATTGCACTGGTTCATGATCTGCACATAATGGCAGTTCGGGTCGTTCAGCGCCTCCATCAGTTCCTCCGGAGTGGACACGACTAACATTCCGGCGTTCTGTTCCTCCATCCATTCTCCGGCGAAGGGGATGGAATGGCCATCTCCGGTGTTCACGCTCGCCCCGGGCACAGTCATTTCCAGGCCGTAATTGATATATTCACCCATGGTGGAGAAACTGCTGCCCGTCCAGGGATTCCGGAACAGACCGCCCGTATGGAACCGGGTATCCGGGGACTCACCGCGGATGCTGCCCCAGTTGATCAGCTCTCCGCGTATACTGAAGGA